>JAZULX010000101.1:0-4334 GCA_045603325.1 Oscillospiraceae bacterium
TGTACAGCAGAGCGTTGTCAACACCGAACATGTTGGAAACGATGGGGATCAGAATGCCAAAGGTGCCCCAAGAGGTGCCGGTGGCGAAAGCCAGCAGGCAGGCAACGATGAAGATGATGGCGGGCAGGAAGTTGTACAGACCTGCAGCAGCGCCTTCCATCAGGCCGGCAACGTATTCGGCAGCACCCTGCATACCGGTCATGTTCTTCAGGCAGATTGCGAAGGTCAGGATGAGCAGAGCGGGAACCATGGCGATGAAGCCCTTGGTGATGCAGCCGCAGGCATCCTTAAAGGTGATGACACGACGGGCAATCAGGTAAATGAAGGTGATGACAAGAGCGATCATGGTGCCCCAGGGCAGACCCAGAGAAGCGTCGGTGTTGGCGAAAGCGTCGATGAAGCTGGCGCCGTCCCAGAAACCGCCGACATAGATCATGCCGATGATGCAGCAGACGATAAGAATTGCAATGGGGAGAATCAGGTCAATGATTTTACCCTTTTCGTTGTAGTCCAGTTCGGTTTCGTCGTTACGGATGTCGCCGGAGGTGAACAGGTCGCCCTTGGTTTCGGCGTTGAACTCATGGAGCTTCATGGGACCGTAATCGAACTTCATAATGGCAAGGCCGATAACGAAAACGAAGGTTAGCAGGGAGTAGAAGTTGTAGGGGATAGCCTTGATGAACAGTTCCAGACCGGAGTAGACGCCTTCGTCTACCATGCCGGAAACGGCAGCGGCCCAGGAGGAGATGGGAGCGATCATGCAGACAGGAGCTGCGGTGGCGTCGATGATGTATGCCAGTTTGGCACGGGACATCTTGTGGCCGTCAGCTACGGGACGCATGACAGAGCCTACTGTAAGGCAGTTGAAATAGTCGTCAACGAAAATCAGAACGCCCAGAACGAAGGTGGCGATGGAAGCACCGACCTTAGTCTTGATGTTCTTCTGAGCCCAGCGGCCAAAGGCTGCGGAGCCGCCGGCTTTGTTCATCAGAGCAACCAGGATGCCAAGCTGAACCAGGAACAGGAAGATACCTGCGTTCCAGGAGTCGGCCATACCGGCTACAAAGCCGTCAACTACCATGGCGTTCAGGGTAGCTTCGGGATTGAAGTTGCCATAGAACAGAGCACCGGCAAGGATACCGATGAACAGGGAAGAATAAACTTCCTTGGTGATCAGCGCCAGAACGATGGCGATGATGGGCGGTACAAGAGACATGAAGGTTCCAACCATGGGGTTGACTGCTTCTTCAACTGCTTCGCCGTCGGCAAAAGCGGTAAGAGACAGCACGCAGGCGAGAACGACGATGATTGTCATGACCGCAAACAGTCTTCTCTTTTTGTTATACATTACTACCTCTCTTTTCTGTGCCCCAAAAAATACGAGACGCCTTAACCTGTAAGCGTCTCTGAAAAAGGGTATGTGCCGGTTGAGATAGCGCTCCACAGTAAGTGACAGTCCGGCATGTATTTCATACCGGCCCAGCTCCGGCCATCAGGCTGACCTTTGCTTCGGCGGCATTGCCTTTCACTTTCCCGCGATGCCTGTCGCAAAATGGGAAGGTTACTTATCGCTGCCGCACCTCTATCGTTTTTTCGGACCATATTAATTTGGATTAAAACAATCTTATCACCGCTTTAGCACTTTGTCAACAAAAAGTGACAAAAAGCTGCCATTGCAGAGCATACACAGGAAACTGCACAACAATTACACCATTCGACAAAACTTCCTATTTACATATTTTGGAAACAATGGTATATTATAGATGCAGCTTATCCAATATCCGAGCAACCAATCTTTATCCCACAACCCATACTGGCCCGCCAATGGACAATGCGCTTGCAGCATGACCCGGCGGGCAACTTTTTTGCCCAAAAAGAGGCTGAACAGTTTCCTGTTCAGCCCCTCGCTATAATTATTCAGGGTTAGATCTGCATTGCTCTGGAATAAGCCTGGCGGTTTACTCTCTGGAGGTTGCCTGCACGGTCGCAGTCGCCTACGATGAAGAAATCGTTGGCTGCGTCTGCGAATGCCAGAGCGTCGTCGGTCAGAGGCTTCATGCCGCCGCAGAGAACGACGGAATCGGCTTCGATGACGTGTTCGGCACCTTCGGCGTCAACATAGTATACCTTGTTGCCGTCGACCTTCTTGGTGGTGACGTTTACGATACCCTTCAGGTTGTCGTAAGCTTCCCATGCGGGACGCATGCCGCGTCTGCCGGTTTCGGGATCGTCGCCAACAAAGGCCATGGTGATGTAGTGCAGTCTGGAGCAGTCGTGGCCGACGCTCTTCTGACGGGTCAGCATGGTTACGTTGTGGCCGTTTTCGCACAGGTACATGCCGGTTTCGATACCGGTTTCGGAAGCGCCGACGATAACAACGTTCTTGCCCAGCTTGTCTTCGTTGCCGAAAACGTCGGTGCAGAACCAGTAGCCTTCCTTCAGGTTGCCGTTTTCATCGGCAAAGCCTTCCATGGAAGCGGGGATCTTGGGAGCAGCGCCGGTGGCAGCGATAACGGAGTCATAGCCATTGGCTTCGATCATTTCGGGAGTGGGAGCGCAGTTCATAACGACCTTGACGCCGTACTTGGCCATCTGACGAACCAGCCATGCCTTGTATTCGCCAACAGGCCACTTGAAGGAAGCGTAATCACCGTGGATGATCTGGCCGCCCAGCTTGTCGGTCTTTTCGTACAGGGTTACGTCGTGACCGCGCTGTGCAGCATAGATGGCGGAACGCATACCGGCAGGACCGCCGCCGATAACGGCGACCTTCTTGACCTTTTCGACGGGGTCGACCATGCGGCCCAGCTTGTGCTCAATACCCATTTTGGGGTTGACGGAGCAGACGGAGATCCAGGGATCGGGATCGTCCAGGATGGTGCCGTGGCACTTGTTGCACCACAGGCAGGGGGTGATGTCCTCACCGCGGCCTTCATACAGCTTTTTGCCGTATTCGGGATCTGCGAAGAATGCACGGGCCATGCCGATGATGTCGCACTTGCCTTCGGCAATGTAGCGATCCAGTTCTTCGGGATCCTGGAAACCGCCAACGGGCTGCAGAGCCAGTTTCTTTACGCCGGCAGCCTTGATGGCTTCGGCATAGCGGATAACCTCGTGTTCACCCTTCTGGAAGGTGAAGCCGGTGGGATGGGATTTGCACATATCCTTTTCACGCAGCTGCAGAATGTCGATACGGCCTTCGCACAGCTTTGCAAATTCGATAGCGGTTTCGAGGGTATAGCCCTGCATGCCGCCGGTATAGCCTTCGGGCTGTTCGCCGGCGATACCGAATTCGATGATCCAGTCGGGGAAAGCCTTCTTGACGGCATCGGCACATTCGAGGATGTAACGGGTGCGGTTTTCGAGGCAGGAGCCATCGTATTCGTCCTCACGCATGGAAGCGCCCATGGGGCCGCCGCCGACAGCCAGGTTGCCTTCAACGCGCATGGAGTAACCGTCGTAGCCATAGGCACGGAAACGGCGACATTTTTCAACGAAAGCCTGGATGTTTTCCTGGATCATTTCCTTGGGAGCGGGTTCGGTGGGAGGACGATAGCCCATGGGGCCCATGTTGCCGCCCTTGGAACCGTTCAGGCTGTAGCCTTCGGGGAAGTCGGGGAAGCTGATGCCGACAAGGATCTTGGAGCCGTAGAAATGGATGTCGTCAGCCAGCTGGGAGAAATAGTTACCAACAGCGGGGTCGGAGAAGTCGAAGTTCTGCATATGTACCATATCGCTGTAGTAGCTGCCGTTTCTCTGGTTGGGGTTGGACCACTCGGCAAGAGTGATGATTGCACAGCCGTTCTTGGCCAGGTTGGTATAGAATGCCATCAGGCCCTCAGCGGGAAAGTTTTCGGGGCCCTGCAGGAAGTGGGGAGATGCGTTGGGGAACAGGGTGCGGTTCTTGATGACCACGTTGCCCAGCTTCAGGGGGGAAAGCAAATGTTTATATCTTCTGCTCATTTTTATACTCCTTTCGTATACTTAACATTTTGATTATATCATAAGTGAACATGTAATACAATTGGGAGTTCCAAAAAGTTTATTCCTTCAAATAAGCAGGGGTTATGGTTGTGTTTGCATTTATAGGTTATTGTAACAGGCGTGTCACCCGGGTCAGCAAAGCTGGCCCACGGCGCCGTCCCCTACGGAGCAATATGTTACGTCCTGCGTTGTAGGGGCTGGCGCCTTGACAGCCCGAAACGGGACGTCCGGGGGCCGTCCCCTACGGTGTAATACGTTGCATTATGCGCAAAACTGCCTTCCCCTTGAGGGGAATCGTGTTTGGCTATGCCAAACACACGAAGTTTGGTTTCTGCAAACTTTCTGGTTTA
>JAZULX010000102.1:0-4700 GCA_045603325.1 Oscillospiraceae bacterium
GGTTCTGGAGCGCTATGCCTATGGCCAGAACCAGCGCTCCGGCTGCCGAAACGCTTTCGTTTCCGGTGAGCCAGCCAGCCACCACCACACCTACTGCCATGCCTTCAGGCAGGTTGTGCAACGCCACCGCCAGCACCATCATGGCAGACTTTCCAAGTCCGCAGGGCACACCTTCGGGGCACTGGCTGTTCAGATGAAGATGAGGAATGATACGGTCCAGAAGCAGCAGGAACAGTATTCCACCCCAGACGCCCAAAAATGCAGGCAGAAAAGACAGTTTTCCCAAATGTTCCGACTGCTCCATGGCAGGGATTATCAGGCTCCATATGGATGCCGCCACCATGACGCCGGCAGCAAAACCGGTAAGTATTCTCTGCAGTTTCCGGCTCATTTGACCATGCATCAGAAACACGCCGGCAGAACCGATTATCGTGCCCACAAAGGGCAGCAGTACTGCGCTCAACACCTGCATACCGTATCCTCCTTCCTGTTTTATGCGTTAATTGTAACACAACATCGCATCATTATTATGTGACAAAGTCACCTTTGGCAACATTTATATACAATTGCGCCCACCGGCAATCACCGGTGGGCATACCTGTCCCTCAGGACTTTCTTACAAATGCTTCGCCGCATTTGCGGCATACAATTTTAATTTTGCCTTTTCCTCTGGGCACACGCATCACCGCTTTGCAGGAGGGGCAGGAGAAAAAGCAGTAATCCTTACGCTGGCTGAACTGAGTCTTTTTTCCGCCAAACCAGGCGTTTACTCTGGCTCGTTTTGCAAGATATTTGCTGTTTTCGGCTCTTCGCTTGCTGATGTTTCTGGAAAACACCCTGGCATAGCTCCACACCATCATGGCAACGGCGGCAAACCACAGCAGCGAACCGATTATCATCCAGAAATCATTGGATGCAACGGCGTTGATGATGGCCGCCAGAACAATAAGAACAACGGCGGCAATGCTCTGGAACCGGGCAAATTCATCGGAACCGTAGCGGCCTGCCATAAACTGTGCGATCCTGTATCGCATGGGACTATCATTTCCTTTCAAAATCCGGGATCCCGGCTGTGAAAATCATTTATTATCAGTATTATAGCGCGTGATATTGCAGATATTGTGAACTCACTATTAAATTTTTAAATTTCAGACGAAACAATTTGAATTTTTTCCGTATGCGCAAATTTGGTATTGACTAATTATACCAAGCAGGTGTATATTATATGCATAAATATTCTCGATCAAGGAGACAGGCCCAATGTTCGCAGCATTCGCAGCATTCATGTTTTTCTTTGCCTTCTACTTTACCAGCCGTGAAGTAGAAGCGATTTGTGCTGCAGCAAAGGCCTGAATATTTTTTCAGTAATCTTACCGCACAGGAATCGCTCCTGTGCGGATTTTTTGTTTTAAAAAGGAATGATAAAGTATGAGTAAGCACCTTATTTACAACCCCGAAATGGAATGTATGGACGTTGAGCAGCGAAGAAAACTTCAGCTTGAACGCCTGCAGAAAACCGTTAAACTCGAATACGACAACGTTCCTGTTTACCGTGAGCGCATGGACGCCAAAGGCATCAAGCCCGAGGATATCAGGAGCCTTGACGACCTGCAGTATCTGCCTTTTACCGAAAAAACCGATCTTCGGGATTATTTCCCCTTTGGTCTGCTGGCTGCTCCCAAGAGCGAAATCGTCCGTATTCAGGGTTCCTCCGGCACCACAGGCAAGCCCATCGTATCCGGATACACTCAGAACGACATCGATATTTGGACAGAAATGATGGCCCGCACCATCACCGGTGCCGGCGGCACCAAAGACGATATTATTCAGGTCGCCTACGGTTACGGCCTGTTCACCGGTGGTCTTGGCGCTCATCAGGGCGCTTCCAAGGTTGGCGCCATGGACATTCCCATGTCCACCGGCAACACCCAGCGTCAGATAATGATGATGCAGGAGCTGGGCACCACCATGCTGTGCTGCACTCCTTCCTATGCAACTCTTCTGGGCGAAACCATCCGCGAGATGGGTCTTGACCCCAAAAAGGATCTGAAGCTGAAGGCCGGCTGCTTCGGCGCAGAACCCTGGACCGAAGCCATGCGTGTCCGTATTGAAGAACTTCTGGGCATCGATGCCTGCGATATCTACGGTCTGACCGAAATCGCCGGTCCCGGCGTTTCCTTTGAATGTCTCGAAAAGAACGGCATGCACGTCAACGAAGATCACGTTATTCCCGAAATCATCGACCCCATCACCGAAAAGCCTCTGCCCTACGGCACTCCCGGCGAACTGGTGTTCACCACCATCACCAAAACCGGCTTGCCCATGACGCGTTACCGCACCCATGACCTTTGTACCCTGACCAACGAAAAGTGCGGCTGCGGCCGTACCACCGTCCGTATGAGCCGTCTTACCGGACGTACCGACGATATGATGGTCATTCGCGGTGTCAACGTGTTCCCCACTCAGATCGAGTCCATCCTCGTCAATATCAGCGAAGTGGCTCCCACTTATATGCTGGTTGCCGACCGTGTAAACTCTTCAGATACTCTGGAAGTCCAGATCGAGCTGACTCCCGACATGATGAGCGACACTGTGGCCGACGTGGAAAACCTGAAAAACTATATCAAGAACCAGATCAAGTCCGTTGTGGGCATCGCCGCCACCGTTACTCTGCTGCCTCCCAAGTCCATTCCCCGCTCCGAAGGCAAAGCCAAGAGAGTGATCGACAACAGAAAACTGTAAAAAACGACTTGAAAATCAAAAACCGGCCTGTGAAAATCACAGGCTGGTTCTTGTCAAAAAGTCCCTAAGGGACTTTTTTGACAAGCTGGTCGTGATGAGCGAATAGCGTTATATCGCTCATCACACCGCTGCGGCGGGGTTATTGAACGCGAAATGGACCTCTCGGCCGGCCCTTTTCACACTATCCCCGCCTCCTATTTCTTGCGCTTCTACGTTTTTTGACAGTCTGAACCGCGCTTAAAAGCAGCGGCTGCGGTATTGGATTTAGATGTTGTTTGCAGCCATGAAAGCGGTGAAGTTGGCGTGACGCATGGTGCCGCCCTTGGGAGCGTTGGGTTCCCACAGGAAGTTCTGGCCGCCCATGATGGAGTTGATAGCCACGTCAGCGTCGCCGACAACATAGTACTGAGGAGCGGTACCGAAGAAGGCTTCTGCTTCATCGACACAGGGCTGGAAGCCTGCATTGATAACGATGGAGTCGTAAGCTACGCTGCCTTCGCTGCCGTCCTTGTTCTTGTAAACGGCAACACCGTTGTCGACAGAAACGATCTGAGCGCCGGTGATACGCTTGATGTTGTCGTACTTGCGGTCCAGATAAGCGATGGTCTGCATTGAGTCGTGGCAGCCGAGGCCGTGGCCCAGGTTGCTGCGGGTGATGACAGTTACGTCATGACCGGAGTTGACCAGATAAATGGCAGCTTCGTAAACGGTCATGGTGCCACCGACCATAACAACATGCTTGCCCAACTTGTCTTCATGGCCGAAAACGTCCATAGCAGTGAGTGCTTCCTGACCGCCGGGGATGTCCAGCTTCTTGGGAACAGCGCCGGTAGCAGCGATGACTGCGTCATACTTGCCGTCGATCATGTCGGGAGTTGCGGCAGTGTTCAGCAGGATCTCAACGCCGGCTTTCTTACACTGGTCGATGTTCCATTCTATGTAACGCTTCATAGCCCATTTTTCCTGGAGATAGTAGGCATGGATAGCCTGACCGCCCAGCTTGTCGGACTTTTCGAACAGGGTTACGCTGTGGCCGCGTTCGGCACAGGTAAGAGCAGCACGCAGACCTGCGGGGCCGCCGCCGATGACTGCAACCTTCTTGCCGCCCTTAGAGGGACGGAACATGGTGGGATATACGTTTTCAAGACCGAAACGGGGGTTGACAGCGCAGATAGCGCTGTGGCAGTTGTCGCAGCGGAGGCAGGGAGTGATATCTTCGCCTCTCTGTTCAATGATCTTTTCAAGATAGTCGGGATCGCAGTTGAAAGGACGGGCCAGATAGAACATATCGCACAGGCCTTCCTGCAGAGCCTTTTCCATAACGGCAGGATCCTGGAAACCGGTGGCAGCGGCGATGATGGCATCGACGCCTGCTTCTTTCAGCTTCTTGGTGTATTCCAGGGAGGGAGGTGCTTCCTCGTTGTAGATATAGGAAGTGGGATGCTCGCCGATGTTGCGGCCGGCACGGACATGGTAAATGTCGACCCACTGGGACCAGATCTTCATCTTTTCGATCTGTTCGGGATCATCGGAAGCGGAGAACTGCATTTCGATCAGGAAATCGGGGCCGCATTTTTCCTTGATGGCTGCCAGGAATTCGGAAGTTGCACGGCAGCGGTTTTCAAGGCTGCCGCCGTATTCGTCGGTACGGTTGTTGGCCTTGGAGCTGTCGCCGATCTGGCCAACGCTGACAACGTCCATGCTCAGAGCCTTCAGTTCGATAACGTCAAGAACGGCGTCTTCGATGAAGTCTTTGATTTGCTGGGTAGTCATCATGGTCTTGGGGCCGCCGGGACCGCCGGGACCGCCGATACCGCCGCTGCCGCGGGAACCCATGCCGCGCTTAACACCGTTTTTGTCGGTGTAGCCGTTGATAATTCTCATCATGGCTTCGCTGGGACCCATGCCGGGACCGCCGGGACCACCGGGACCACCGGGACCGCCGGGACCACCGGGGC
>JAZULX010000103.1:0-5625 GCA_045603325.1 Oscillospiraceae bacterium
TGCTTGCGTTGGCGATGCTGTTTGCTTTGATGGCAGGCTGTGCCAAGGAAGAAGCACCTCCCGCCGAAGAACCTCCAGCCAGTGAAGCTCCTCC
Source organism: Oscillospiraceae bacterium (assembly GCA_045603325.1). Lineage (GTDB taxonomy): Bacteria > Bacillota > Clostridia > Oscillospirales > Oscillospiraceae > SIG469. The sequence continues at coordinate 95 of JAZULX010000103.1, forward strand.
TGCCGAAGAAGCACCTCCTGCTGAAGCACCTCCCGCAGAAGAAGCTCCTCCCGCTGAGGAAGCTCCCCCTGAAGAGCTTGAACCTGAAGAACCCGGTATTATCTCCGGTTACACCGAGATCGGCACACCCATAGTCGATTACAAATACGAACTTCCTCTGTTTGAACCCGGTGAGAAGAGTTTCTCGGTTTGGGTATCAATGTCCGAAGGTCTTGGCAAATTCATGCCCAACGGTTTCGAAGATTGTATCGGCTATCAGGAATCTGTAAAGCTTACGGGTGTTGAGCTTGATTTTGTTTTTGCCGTATCTCAGGCAAACCAGGAAAAATTCAACCTGATGATAGCTTCCGAGGATTATACTGACATCATCACAAATGTCAATATGATTTGGACATCCGGCTATGACTATGCCATTGAAGAAGAAATTTTTATTGATCTGTCCGAGATGATTGAGACCAGCATGCCTGTATACAAGGCCCTATACGATCAGCTCGATGACAATGTCAAGCGTGACCTGCATACCGACAGCGGCAATTTCCCTGTTCTGTACTCTCTGAACTATGACTTTGCCGAACAGTCCGAAGGTCCTATGATCCGTCGCGACTACCTTGAAAAGGTAGGCATGGACATCCCAGTAACTTATGACGATTGGGACGAAGTTCTCCATGCATTCAAGACCGAGCTGGATCTGCCCCAGCCTCTGATGCTTCCCAAGGGTATTGTTCACACCACCAACAGCGTGGTTTCCGGCTTTGGCGTATCCGGTACTTTCTCCACCTTCCCCATGGTTTCCGAACCCTACTATCAGGTAGACGGCGAAGTCAAGTACGGTGTTGTTGAACCCGGCTTCAAAGAGTATATGGAAATGATCTCCGGCTGGTACGCCGAAGGCATCATCTCCTCCGAATTCATGGTTCTGAACGACAACCCCATGGGTTCCACCTTTACCGCCGAGATCAGCAGCGGCAATGCGGGTATTTTCTTTGCTGACGGTATGATGATCGAAAACTATGTTACCGCAGGTACTGCCGGCAACCCGGAATATGATATCTGGGCGATTCCCGACCCCGTTAAGGAAGAGGGTCAGATCAACCACTTCCTGAGCAAAAAATCTCCCATTTCCGGACGTCTGTCCAACATCAGCATTACCACTGCTGTTGAGGACGTGGAAGCCCTTGGTAAATATCTTGACTGGTTCTTCACCGAAGAAGGTGCCGTTATGGCTTCCGGCGGTCCCGAGGGTCGTGCTTGGGAATTTGACGCCGACGGCAACAGAGTTTATACCGATGAATGGAATAACTCTGAAGTACCCAGAGGTCAAAGAGGTCAGCTTTACGCTTTCGGTTCGCTGCCTCTGCTGACTCAGGACAACATGCCCGAAACTGAGGTGTATCCCGTACAGGAAGCAGCAGGTCCCATTTGGGAAGCCAATGCTGACAGCGCATATGTAATGCCCTCCAGCCTGTCCATTTCCAACGAGGAGTCCGAAGAGTACACCAAGGTATACAACGACATTCAGACCTACATCGAAGAAAACCTTGCACGATTCGTCACCGGCGACAACCCCATGAGCGAGTGGGACGCTTTCGTCGACCACATCATGGAAATGGGGCTGGAAGACTGCATCGCCATCAAGCAGGCTGCTGTCGACAGATATTACGAGCGTTCTGTTGACTAAGACTTTGCTTTAAACAACACTCAAACAACTCCGAAGCATTTGCTTCGGAGTTGTTTTTTGCCTCAAAAGCCTTGCATACGAACAAGTCGTGTGTTATAATAATTTTAAATCAATTGATAAATAAATTCTATATCTCCGAAAGGACATTCCGTATGAAAGGCGACCTCACTCAAGGCAGCCCCTTGAAAGTTATATGGCGGTTTTCTCTGCCGTTGCTGCTGTCTACCGCGTTGCAGCAGATGTATAATATTGTAGACAGCATAATCGTCGGTCAGCTTACCGGCGCACCCGGGCTGGCGGCAATAGGTGCGGCTTATCCCATAACGCTTTTTTACATAGCTTTTGCCACCGGTGCGTCCATGGGCTGTTCCGTTACCATATCCCAGCTGTTTGGCGCAAAAAAACTCGGCAGGATGAAAACCGCGATTTTTACTGCCCTTATTGCCCTTTGCGTTGTGGGCGCAGCTCTGGCAACGGCAGGTGTTCTGGCCAGTTCCGGGCTGATGACCCTGCTCAGGACTCCCGGCAACATCCATCCCAACGCCACGGCTTATCTTGCCATTTACTCTGCCGGCGTGTTCCCGATGTTTGTTTACAATGCATCAACCGCAATATTTACAGGTCTCGGCGATTCAAAACGTCCGCTGTATTTCCTGATGATGTCCTCGGTGCTGAACATTATTCTCGACTACATCGCTGTTGGTCCTCTGGGCATGGGCGTTGTGGGCGCTGCATGGGCAACCACCGCATCCCAGACTGTGGCAGCTTTGCTTTCCGTAACCCTGGTCATCAGAAAAACTTTGGGCGTTCAAACAGACGAAGCTTCTCAGCGGTTTGACAAGGCCATTTTGAAGGAAATGAGCCGCATTGCGCTGCCCAGCATCTTCCAGCAAAGCTGTGTGGCACTGTGTCACACCATTTTGCAAAGTCTTGTCAACAGCTTTGACACCGCAGTTATTGCCGGTTATGAAGCTGCTTCCAAGCTGCACAACTTTGCCTATATGTGCTTCAACACCCTTGGCACCGCCCTTTCCAGTTTTGTTGCCCAGAACTACGGTGCCGGCAAACTTCGCAGAATCAGAGAAGGTTTCAAGGTATCCACCCTGCTTTGCTTTGGGTTCACCCTTGTGGTCATCGCCATTTTCCAGCTGTTCCCTGCTCAGCTTACCGGTATGTTTGCCGATGCTGACGCAGAGCCGGGCGTTATCGAGGTGGGTGTGAATTATCTTCGCATAATCTCGCCCATGTACTCCATAATCTGTTTCATCATTACCACAGGCGGTCTGCTGCGCGGTCTCGGCAAGAGTATGACTTTCTTTATCGAAACTGTTATTGAATTTGCCGTCCGTGTATCCATGTGCTTTGTGCTTACGGGCGTTCTCGCCAGCTATACCGGCCTGATGTGGGCTTGGTATTTTGGTTCACCCTGTGGTTTTGCCATGTGTGTTTTCCTGTATTTCAGAACCAAAAGAACTATCCTTGCGGAAAAATAAGGAGGCAATATGCAGTACATACCCAACGCCGGTCAGACTTATATGCCCTTTACCGACAATATCAACATTCCTACCCTGCCCTACACTCCGCTTGACAGGCCGGATCCCCTGATCCCGGAACTTGAGCTGTCTCAGGCTTTTAAGGACCGTGGATATATACTCGGAACACAGTGTCAGCATTTCATCCCCGGTGTTACCGCAAAGATGCTGGACTGGTTCTGGGGCAACATGGAAAAATGCTATTACCTTTGGGCTCCCGGTTCCCACAAGAGATTCAACTGGGTGCGTCCTCCCTGGCAATATGGCTTTGAAAAATCTGCCCACATCATTTCAGAAGCTGTGGGGCAGGGTATCCCCGTATTTGGCGGCAGCGGTATTCAGATCAACCGGCTGTCCCTGCAGGAATGGTTCCCTTTTACTACCCATCTCAACCACGTTATCTGCGAAGGCGTTTTCAACGATCCCGGCGAGTTTGTAGACAGCACTGTCCACATGTGGCAGGATGTTCCCGGCGGTTGTGTGCACATAACCGCATCGGTTGTGAACCCCAACATTTCCGAACCCCCGGCATTCATCAAGGAAATTCTGGCAGCCGACCCTGACTCCCCCATAGTGCCGCCTGCATCTACAGACCATGCGGAATACGAGGCTGCCATGTGGCCAAGGTTCCTGCCGCAGATGTATGCGCTGTGGGAAAACCACCCCGACCCGTCCCAGAGCTATCCCAGCGACCTGACGGTTCAGGAAAAGGACGGCGTGCTGTCTTACATAGCCGAAAACGGTCCGATAGTTTTATAATTCAATACAAAAGCCATCGATGACACAGCGTCATCGATGGCATTTGTTGTTTCTGTGCAGCCTATTGACTTAAAGTCGCTGATGCGTTATCATTAATATGTTAATGATTAGTAGGCTAAATTTTGTTGTGTGAAATCAGGAAGGTAAAATGAACAAGGAAAAGAAGATTATTCAAGACTTGACCACCGGCAGCGTAACCAGGCTGCTTTTGGTCTTTGCGTTTCCGATGCTGATGTCCAACCTGCTGCAAACCGTATACAGCATGGTGGATATGATAGTCATCGGTCAGTTTGTCGGCAGCACAGGTTTGTCGGCTGTTTCAATCGGTGCGGATATCCTGCATTTTCTGACTTTTGTGGGCATGGGCTTTTCCAATGCCGGTCAGGTAATACTGTCCCAGAATATCGGCGCAGGAAACAAAGACAGGATCAAAGGCACCATCGGCACGATGTTCTCGCTCATTCTGGGAATGTCCATCGTGATCAGCATTATCTGTCTGTTTGCCATTGACCCCATTCTGGGAGCAATGAACACCCCCGCCGAGGCTTATGGCTACGCCCGTCAGTATGGCGTCACCTGTATGGCAGGTCTGTTCTTTATCTACGGCTACAACATGGTCAGCGCAATACTTCGCGGCATGGGTGATTCCAAACATCCGTTTATAATCATCGCTGTGGCCGCCATAACCAATCTGATACTCGACCTGGTGTTTGTTGCGGGTCTTGGTATGGGTCCTTTCGGCGCTGCATTGGCAACCGTTATCGGTCAGGGTCTGAGCTTCATCTGGGCTATCACATTTCTTTTCAGGAACAAGGAAGCCTTTGGCTTCGATTTCAAGCCCAAAAGCTTCATTCCCGACAAAGAGGTTCTGCCGGTTTACATCAAGCTGGCACTGCCCATGTGTCTGCAGTCCGCAGCCATTCATTTCTCCATGCTTTTCGTCAACTCCTATATCAATTCCTATGGCGTAACCGCTTCCGCCGTCACCGGTATCGGCAACAAGCTGGGTTCCATCACCGCCGTTGTTACCAACGCTCTGTCCACCGCAGGCAGCTCCATGGTTGGTCAGAACCTGGGCGCAAAGAAATACGACCGAATCCCGAAAATCATCGGCGTATCCATGATTGCTGACCTGGCGTTTGCGGTGATACTTTCCGTCCTGACCATATTCTTCCCGGAAGCAATTTTCGGCATCTTCAACTCCGACCCCGAAGTTCTGGAAATGGCCATGACCTACATCCCCGTAGCTGTGCTGCTGTATATGGGCTTTGCTCTCAGGTCACCGTTCTTCGCGCTTATCAACGGTTCCGGCAATGCACGGCTCAACCTGTGCGTTGGTTTGCTGGACGGTGTTGTCTGCCGAATCGGCCTGGCAATGCTGCTGGGCATTACCATGGGAATGGGCATCCACGGTTTCTGGTACGGCAACGCCCTGGCGGGCTATATGCCTTTCGTCATCGGCGGTGTGTATTACATCAGCGGCAAGTGGAAAAAACCGAGAATAGTCAAATAGAAAAAGGGAGTGCAAAAGGCGGCTCCGAATAAGAAAACATAGATTTTGG
>JAZULX010000104.1:0-16912 GCA_045603325.1 Oscillospiraceae bacterium
GGGGTACCAAAATATCCATCGATGCACTGACTCTTGCTTTGGGTTTTGGCGGAGCTGCGGTGCTGTTTCTGGCAGAGGATGCGCTGTATTTCGCTTCAACCGCAAAAACCGCTGTCGTTTGCATCATAGTTGCACTGCTGCTGAGCGTTGCTGTCCTTGGCTGGTGCATGAGCATCGCCGTCCGGCTGAAGCTGGGTCGCTGGTGGGAAAATTCCGTTATATATTTCGTGCTGAAATACGGTTGGCGTTTCCTTAAAAAACTGGGCAGAGGACTGCTCTCCCTTTGCCGACTGATTGGCAGGCTCATAGCATCCATTCCGCTGGTTTGGAAAACCGTGTGCGTTTTCGTGGGCGTTTCAGCCATTGAGCTTCTGGTAATTGCTCTTGCATGGTGGGAGATGGACAATTACTTCATTTTTTGGATAATTGAAACGATTATCCTGTTCCCTGCCGTTATTTATATCGCTCTGAACCTGAGAAAGCTGAAAAAGTCCGGCGAAGCTCTGGCTGCGGGCGACCTGAGCTGTCAGGTGGATACAAAGCATATGTTCTGGGATTTCAAGCGTCACGGCGAAAACCTGAACAGCATCGGCGAAGGCATTACCCTTGCCGTTGAGCAGCGCACAAAAAGCGAACGTATGAAAACAGAGCTGATAACCAACGTATCCCACGACATCAAAACGCCTCTGACTTCCATCATCAACTACTCCGACCTTATCAGCAGGGAACCCACGGAAAACGAAAAGATAACCGAATACGCCGAGGTTCTCCACCGTCAGTCCGAGCGGCTGAAACGGCTTATCGACGATTTGGTGGAGGCGTGAAAGGCATCTACCGGCAATCTGGAAGTCAACCTGGCTCCCTGTGAATTGGGAGTCATGCTGACTCAGACCGTGGGTGAGTATCAGCAGCGGCTGAAAGATCTTGACCTGACCCTCATCACCACCGCACCGGAGCATCCCGTCAAAATCATGGCGGATGGCCGCAGGCTGTGGCGTGTGTTTGACAACCTGATGAACAATATCTGCAAATACGCTTTGCCCGGCACCAGAGTTTATCTCACTCTGGAAGAAAAGTCCGAAACGGCGGTCATTTCCTTCAAAAACACCTCCCGTGACCCGCTGAACATCCCTGCGGATGAGCTTATGGAGCGGTTTATCCGGGGTGACGCAGCCAGAAAATCCGACGGCAACGGTCTTGGTCTGTCCATAGCCAAAAGCCTTACGGAACTTCAGAAAGGCAGCATGGAGCTGACCGTGGACGGCGACCTTTTCAAGGTTGTGCTGAGCTTCCCGATGATATAGAAAGCAATCCCCACGCTGCAAAACAGCGTGGGGGGCATTCAGGTCCCTCTGATGAGGGGGGCTACTTTTATTTATCCCACTTTTCGTCTCTGGGCATCTGATCCCAGCCTGCAAGGGCAAAGGGAGCAAATGCCTTTGAGTCCACAAGGAAGGATTTTCCGCCTTGGGAGCTTACACGGAAATCCACCACATCGTAAACGCAGCCCAGCACACGCACCACCTCGGCTTCTGCCCAGGGGTCGTCATCGGACCACATATAGTTTATCTTTGCGCTGCCGTACCTTGTGGGCTGCAGCTGTTTTTTGACGGATGTGGACTGGAGCAGGAACGGCGGAGTAAGGAACATTCTGCCTGCACCGCCAAGAGCGTATTTAAAGCTGTAATTTATGGTTTCTTCAGGGCGGGTTTGGTCGAAATATGTGACCTTTTTGAACTCTTCCAAAAAGTTTTCGTCGTTGGGTTTGCCGTCCAGCTTGCCTTCCATGGTGACGTAAGCAATACCGTGTCGGGCATTGAAAGCAGCGTAACGGTCGCCTTTCAGGCTTATGCCCAGGGTGCCGATTTTTTTCGGCAGGCCGGACATCTCTCGGCCAAGGAAAGTCCCCATATCGGAATCCAGCGTCATGGCGGCTATGTAGCTGCCCAGCAGACCGTTGTGATAACAGGGAACGTAAAGGCCTGTTTCCTTGTAACCGGGGCCGTTCAGACCTGCATCAAAACTGGTCTCGCGGAAATAACTGTTGACCAACAGCAAATAGGGCTTTTCGTAAGGTTCCAACGGAGGCGGCAGGATTGATTTGATGACCTCCGGCGTGGTTTCGTAAAGTATCTGGAATATTTCTGCCGGGCTGAACACGGTTTCTTTACCGTTTAATGCTCCACCTGCTACTTCGTCGATGGTTCGTACAAGTGCCATGATGTTGCTCCTTTCGCAGCAAACTTGATGCTGTCATTTCGAACATTGGTCAGCGAGCTGAGCAATGGAGAAATCCCCTCCGAAAGAAGGGGATCCCTCCGTCATTCAGGTCAGCAGGCTGACCTATGACGTTCGGGATGACAGCTATATCTATCTATCCTCTCAAATCCTTTATCCGCTGTTCGATATCCGCTGCGCCGAAAACTGCGCTGCCGGCAACAAGAACGTTTGCTCCGGCTTCACGGCAAAGGGCTGCTGTTTCGGGGTTGACGCCGCCGTCCACTTCCAGTTCGCATTCGGGATTGGTGGCATCGATGACACGGCGCAGTGCTCTGACCTTGTGGAGCTGATCTGCCATGAAGCTCTGGCCGCCAAAACCGGGTTCCACTGTCATGACCAGCACCAGACCGCAGTAAGGCAGCAGGTCGATGATCTCTTCGGTGGAGGTTTTGGGCTTGATGGAAACAGCGGGGACAGCGCCCAGTTCCTTGATGCGCTTGACTGCTGCAAGGTTGTTTTCGGGAGTGTCTGCTTCCACATGGATGGTCAGGATATCTGCGCCTGCTTTGATGAAATCGTCCACATAACGGATGGGGCGATCGATCATAAGGTGAACATCCAACGGAAGGTCGGTGATTTTGCGGATGGCTGCCACCACGGGAATGCCGATGGTGATGTTGGGCACAAAAATGCCATCCATAACGTCTACGTGGACATAGTCTGCACCGCAGGCTTCAATTTTTTTAATATCCCGCTCAAGGTTAACAAAATCGGCGGAAAGAATGGAAGGAGCTATTTTGATCATGGAAAATTACCTCCGTTGGTTTTTGGAGCCGGGTTCCGTACCGTAACAGCGGCAAGCCCGGCGGCATAGTATTTATCAGGTGCGGCTGAGGATGAGGCGAGGTGCGGTGGCCGCCCTTTTTTATATACGGGGGAGCGCCAATGCTCCCCCGGCGGTGGGGTTGTCAGGGGTGGTATTCGTCTTTCGCCCATTTGTATGGGTTAGAATCTATGTACTGCCAAACCTCAAGATAATCCTGCTCATTACGAATAATGTGTTCGTAAAATGATTTTTGCCAAACGCCAAACCCTGCATTCTTTGATACAGCACGTTTCATCTGTCCCACTACCCTTGACAGCGTAGGGGCGGATATCATCCGCCCGCATGAACTATCAATGGATAACAACAAATGGATATGATTGGGCATTATCACATATTTGTCAACAAATACCGCAGGATATATCATATTGATTTTTGAAATGCATTCCTGAACCAACAGGCCCGTTTCTGTCAGGGTTACAGGCGGGCGGATAATATCCGCCCCTACGGGGTTGTTTGGTATGTTTGCGTTGTTGGCAACATTCACGCTGCCCAGAATGTGCTTGCGTTCACGGGTGCATACGGTGACAAAATACACACCGTTTTGGCTGTAATCGTATTCCGGCAGACGCACATTTTTGCGGCTATCCATCAGCCTTTGTTGGCTGCCTGCCATTTGGCGAGGGCGTCCGCAAGGGCTGTATTTGCCGGTTCGTCTTTCTGTTTGGACATATATTTCGCCACGTCACGCTTGTTGGCGCCGGACTGAGCTTTGCGCTTTTCAAAATCGCTGAGCTTTTCACGGTAACCGCACACGTAGGCAAACATCTTTTTCTCGCCTTCGCCGCGCAGTTCCAGCTTTTTGTGGCAGTTGGGGCAACGGGCGTTGGTGGTTTGGGTCACGGATTTGCGGTAACCGCATTCCCTGTCGGGGCAGACAAGCATGCGTCCACGCTTGCCCTGGACATCCAGAAGATATTTGCCGCAGTCCGGGCATTTGCTTCTGGTCTGGTTGTCGTGGGTATAACCGGCAGCGGACTGCTCAACGGAAGTCACCAGCTTCGAAGCATAGTCCTTCATGGACCGGACAAACTCCCGGTCGTTCAGCCGGCCTTCGCTTATTTCGGTCAGCTGCTGTTCCCACTTGGCAGTAAGCTCGGCTGACCGCAGGTCAGGCGGCACTATGCCCACCAGCTGAATCCCCTTTGATGTGGGCACCAGTTCCTTGCCCCGGCGTTCCACATAGAACGTATCAAAAAGCTTTTCGATAATATCGGCTCTTGTGGCCGGAGTGCCGAGGCCGGAAGTCTTTTTCAGCACCGACTGCAGTTCCTTGTCAGCCACCTGGCCGGTGGGGTTTTCCATAGCCGTCAGCAGGGTGGCCTCGGTATATCTTGCAGGCGGCTTGGTTTTTCCGTTTTTCAAAGTGCAGGACTGGATCTTAACCTTATCCCCCTGTTTCATGGGCGGCAAGGACTGATCGCGGTCATCTTCGTCTGCACTGTCGTCCATCGTCTCAAGATTGCTTATGGCTTTCCATCCCGGATTTTTGATTATCTTGCCTTTGGCGTAAAAATCGTACTTTCCGTCCACGGTGAGGGTCAGTTTGTCTTCCTCGTACTCCGCAGGAGCAGACAGCACAGCCAGAAAACGCCGCACCACCAAGTCGTAGATGTTCCGCTCTTCGCCTGTCATGGCGTAAAGATCGGGAGCTTCTTCGGTGGGTATGATGGCGTGATGGTCTGTGACCCGGGCATCGTTTACGATATATTTCGTATTGATGGGGCGGCTGCGCATTATTTCGTGGGCAGCATCCTTATACTGGCCTGTGGCCACAGCACGAAGCCTGTCCATCAAAGTGGCTGCCACGTCTTTGGTGATGTAACGGCTGTCGGTTCTGGGGTAGGTCAGCACCTTATGGGTTTCGTAAAGCCGCTGCATGATGGAAAGGGTCTGCTTTGCGCTGTAGGCATATTTGCGGTTGGCATCTCTCTGCAGTTCTGTCAGGTCATAGGCTGCCGGAGGCGGCACAAATTTGTGTTCCTTGGTCACCGATGTCAGCACACCGGTTTTGCCGTCGGCTGCATCGGGAACTGCCTGAGCCTTCGCCATATCTGAAAATCGGCTGTTGCCGTTTTTGTCCCGGTAATTGGCGGTAAATCCCTGAGTTTTCAGGCTGACGGACCAGTAATCCTTGGGTTCAAACTTTCTTATTTCGTTTTCCCTGTCTACTATCAGGGCAAGGGTGGGTGTCTGAACACGTCCGGCAGAAAGCTGGGCGTTATACTTGCAGGTCAGGGCTCTTGTGACATTCAGCCCCACCAGCCAGTCGGCTTCCGCGCGGGACTGGGCACTTTTATACAGATTGTCGTACTGTTTTGCGGGTTTCAGGGAAGCAAAGCCTTCCTTGATAGCCCTGTCGGTCTGGGAAGATATCCACAGGCGGGAAGTTTTTCCCTTCCAGCCGGCTTTTTCCATTATCCAGCGGGCCACAAGCTCACCTTCGCGGCCGGCATCGGTGGCGATGACCAGTTCGGAAACGTCGCCATGCATTAGTTTGGACACGGTATTGAACTGGCTTCTGCTCTGGGGAATGACCACCAGCTTCATTTTCTGGGGAAGCATGGGCAGGTCTTCCATCTTCCAGCTTTTGTATTTATTGTCGTACACTTCGGGATCCGCCAGGGTAACAAGATGCCCCAACGCCCAGGTAACGATATATTTATCTCCGCTGAGATAACCGTTGCCGCCGTTTTTGCAGCCCAGCACCCGGGCTATCTCACGGCCTACGGAAGGTTTTTCGGCAAGTACAAGTATTTTGGACATGGTTTCTCCTTACTAATTAATAATTAATAGTTAATAATTAATACGCGATTTTTAAGCTCTTCCTGTACCCGTAATTATTAATTCTTAATTCTTAATTATTAATTGCGATTGGCTGCCACCAATCGCCTCAGTGACAGTTGGGGCATTCGGAATACCCCTGATTCTTGGCGTAAGAGGGGTTGAATACCCAGAAATCTTCCTTTTTGAACCGGGAACAGTTGTAGGTGTGGTAATAGTTGGAGCCGTCGTTTTCAACGAACACCACGAATCGGTCCATAAAAGTGACCTTCTTCAGGTAAGAGGTGTTTTCGTCTTCCAGTTCCTCCACCTTGACCTTGAGCTCGTCCAGTTCTTCAATCTGTTCTGTTATGGTTTCCTCATACTGCTCGATCTGCTGGGCATGGGCTTCAGTCAGCTCTTCCAGCGCAGTGTTTGCGGCTTCCAGATCTTTTGAGGTGGTTTCCAGCTGATTGTTTGCTTCGGTCAGCTGATTTGCCAGGTCGTCCGCCTGAGCGGTCAGGCGCTGAAGCTCCTGGTCTTTGGCGCTGGCATCGTAAGCCTGCTGGGCAGACTGGGAGCTTTGGCCGTGGAGCTGAGATTCAAGATCCTCTATCTGAACTTTGAGCTGAGTGATCTCGGTTTCCAGCGTAACGATCTCACCGTTGGCTGTTTCCAGCTGAGTTTGCAGTGAATCGGACTGACTGTTGGCTTTTTCGGCGGAAACTTCGGCAGAAAGCAGCTGGTTTTTTGCCCGCTGAACCAGAGAACGGTTCTGGAAAATGTAAAACACGCTGGCTGCCAGCAGCAAAATGACCACCACCAGTGAAACAATAAGGCCGATGGGTTTTTTTGTTTTTATAGGATCCAGACGGATGGTGTCCTGCTTGACTGTCTTTTTCTTCCGGGGCGCAGCAGCCGGAGCGGCTTCCTGTTCCTTATCGGGTTTTGTGTTCACAATGTCGTCCAGTGAACAGTCTTTGCAGAACAGCTCGCCGTCGGGGATTTCCTTTCCGCATTTGATACAGTTATTCATATAAACCTCCGGTTTAGGGGCTAGGGTTTAGGATCTAGGATCTAGGGTTTTGCACCTGAGATAATACACAAATCCCTAATCCCTAAATCCTAGATCCTAATCCCTATTTAATAATTGTATATTCTTCCACATATTCCTGGGCTACTTCGTCGGTATTGAAGTAGTAGTCCAGAATGCTTTTTGCAACGGTTGCAAGGTTGCCGCCCTTGGCACCGTTTTCGATGAAAACGTAAATGGCGATCTCGGGGGCGTCGTAAGGTGCAAAGCACAAAAATGCCGCATGGTCAGAGCCGAGACCACCGTGCTGAACGGTACCGGTTTTGGAGCAGACATCAATATCATAGGTTGCAAATACGGAAGACGCAGTACCTTCCTGAGATGCCAGCAGCATGCCGTCGAAAATCGCCTGACGGGCGGTTTCTGTAAGCATGGCGTTGGACATAACGGTCTTTGCGGCAGTTTCGTATTCTTCCTTATAGTCGCTGGAAACAACGCGGCTCAGCAGGCTGGCATTGTATCTTGTGCCGCCGTTGGCCAGAGTGCAGGCATAGGAACACATCTGCAGCGGAGTAAAGGTGTTGCCGGACTGGCCTATAGCACCGGAAATGGTGTCGGCTGCGTACCAGTCGTAACGGCTGTCGTCACCGGCGACGGTGCCGACCACTTCATCCAGCTCAATGCCGGTGGATTCGCCAAGGCCAAAGCTTCTGGCGTATTCTTCCAGAGCAGCCAGACCTACCTGACGGCCGGTTTCGTAAAAGTAGATGTTGCAGGAATAGGACAGGGCTTCCATCATGTCGATATGCTGATGGGTCACGCCGGTATTTTTGAAGAAGTTACATACAGGGGCATAGCCTTCTTCTTCGTAAAAACGGTAAATACCGGTACATTCGATCTCCGCCATCGGGCTGACAACTCCGAGCCCTACGGCAGCTGCAGCGGTGACCATCTTATAGGTGGATCCGGGGGAGTAGGCTGCCAGCAGGCTGCGGTTATACATGGGAGAATACTCGTCAGCAGCCAGTTCGGCAAAATCTTCGGAGAAAGTCTCGATGTTGAAGCTGGGGTAGGATGCCATGGTCAGCACCTCAAAGCTGTCCACATCCATAACCACCACAGCACCGCCTCTGGCATCGGTACCGGCTTCGATATCCGCATCGTCGCCGCTGATGTCTTCGGTACCGGCCCGCAGGTCGAGAATACAGCTTTCCAGCGCACGTTCCGCGATCTCCTGCATGACTATATCAATTGTCAGGTAAACGTTGCCGCCGGCTTTGGCTTCCTTGGTGGTTCTTTCACCCACAACGGTGCCGTTGGCATCGGTGGTGACCAGTATCTGACCGTCCTCACCGTGGAGATATTCCTCAAAGGCTTTTTCAACGCCTTCCTTGCCCACGCTGGCATCCATGGGATAGCCAAGAGTTTTGTAATACTCGTATTCTTCGGGGTTCATCAGACCAACACGGCCAAGGATATGAGCCGCGTAATCTGTGTGGTATTCCCGGTAGGTAACGGTGTTTATCTCAATGCCCGGGATGGCGGTTTCCTTAAAGTAGGAAAGGTCCTCGGAAGCCACATCTTCCACAAATATATATGCGTCCATACCAACGGCGGAACGCAGGTCAAGCTCATAACGCAGTCCCACAAGCTCTCTGGCTTCAAGGTTGGTAAGGCTTTCGTCGATATTGTATTTGTCCCGCAGAAGCTGATACACATTGGGCGCGGTTATGTCGGTATCCCAGCCCTTTTCCCGCAGGAACTTTCTGAAATATGTTTCCGAAGTGGTGGTGGAATAGTCGCTGAACAGGTATTCCGAACCGTCTCCGTTCATGGGCAGAGTGTCGATATGCTCATATCCCAGCGAATCCGCCAGATCGATCAGCGAAGTCAGGTTCTCATTTACTTCGCCTGCGTTATACAGTGCCATGGAGTTCAGGCCCACGTTATAGCCGGTACGGTTGCTGACAAGGCTTCTGCCATAGCGGTCAAGGATGGAGCCTCTTGCCGCCTCCACAGCCTTGTACTGGGAGTAGGTTTCGGAGCTTTGGTAGTGTTCTTCACCTTCGACTATCTGGAGCCGGTAAAGCTCCACACCGAAAACGCAGACGATTATTATCATTATCACGGCAAAGACGCCGATACGAAATCTCAGTTTTTTAGAATCCATATAATGTCCTTTTAATTAATAATTAAAAATTAATAATTAATATATTCAGCACTGCGCAACTGTCAATATACACGCCTTCGCGCGGGAGCAGCCCTTACGGTCACCCCGGAGATATATGACAAGCTCCGGGATAAGAAGATCTGCCAATCACGTCGTACAAAACGATTTGATCAAATTCGTGCAATAAACCTGTCCGGCAGGTAAAACAGCCCCGCAAACAGGGCAGACACCACAGTCTGGGGCAGTACTACCGTTACAAAAGCCGAACCGGGCAGCGTGCCCAAAGCACCGCCCACAAACCAGATAACGCTTTCGCACAGCAGGGCACCGGCTGCACACAGCAGCACCGACGACAGGTAGGATCTGGTGAAGAATCTGCTGCACAGACCTCCTGCGGCAGCTCCGGCCACGGTCAGTGTAACAATATAAAACACCGCTTTGTCGGTATTGGTAAATGCCAGCAGCAGTCCGGCACAAAGTCCGAACACCGCGCCGTCACCGCTGTCTTCAAACACGGCAGCACACACAACAGCGCAGGTCACCAGCATGGGCGTGACGCCCAGAATGCTGAATCTGTTCAGCACCGTTGACTGCAATATATAGGCCACAACAAGCGTAATGCTGTACAGCAGCCATTTTTTCTGTTTTTGCCTTTTATTGGTCATAATACTCCTCCCTGTCACCCTTAGCCTGCACCAGCAGACGTGAGGATCCCCTTGTGAAGATAGGGATTTCTCACCGGCTTGTAAGCCGGTTCGAAATGACAGCAAGCCTGTTACTGTTCAAAATACGTTACAACAAACACCTGGGTCAGGTTTTCCACCTTGGCTGCAGGCTCGATGACTGCGTATTTGTTTACGCCGGAATCTTCCGGCAAAACGTCCTTGATGGTGCCAAGCACCAGTCCCTGGGGATACAGCTCGCCACCGGAGGTCAGCACATCGTCACCGTTGAGCAGTTCCGCATCGGTGGGCAGGTAGCTCAGCCGCAGCAGACCCTCTTCCATAAGCTGAAAATCACCTTCGGCAACGCCGATATCTCCCGACCGGAAAGCCACAGCGCCTATCTCGGTATCCACGTCGGTGATGGCGGTAACGGTGGACCAGTTCAGACCGGTCTCGGTAACGATGCCCACAACATAGCCTTCCGCAGTGATGACGCACATATTGGCCTCGATGCCGGAGTTGCTGCCCTTGGAAATGGTAAAGGAGCTGTTCCAGTTGGTGCTGTCGTAGCTGACCACGGAAGCAATTTCCATTTCGTAGTCGTCATGTTCCTCTTTCAGCCCCAAAAGTGTACGCAGTTTGGTGTTCTCCTCGGTCAGTGCCGTTGCGTCACGGATCTCCGATTCCATTTCTGCTATCTGCTTTTTCAGAAGCTCGTTTTCGGCTTTCAGTTCGTCGAAGCCGTACATATAGTCATACAGTTCCTCCGTCTTGACGGCTATTCCCGTAACAAGGGTTTTGACCGGAGTTGTGACCGTATTGATTATGTTGGTAAATATTCCGGCTCTTCCGGCGAGTATAACACCGGTAACACCGATGATCACAGCTATACATACAGCCGCTATCATCACCAACCGTGATTTGTTGGAAAAAATCTTTTTCATTTATATTCGTTCCTTATAGAATGTCCACACCAAATTCTTTCAGCATCTGCCCCAAAGTGCATACAGGCAGACCCATAACGGTGAAAAAGTCTCCGTCTATCCGCTGCACCAGCAGGGATCCAAGCCCCTGGGCACCGTAAGCGCCGGCTTTGTCCATGGGTTCTCCGCTTCGGACATAGGCGGCGATCTCATCGTCGGTCAGTTCCCTGAACCACACCGCCGTGGAAGACACTTCCGTCCGGACGCGGTCCCCTTTTTTGACGGTTACCGCTGTATGGACAACGTGACCTCTGCCTGAAAGCGCAGCCAGCATCTGCTTTGCTTCCTCTTCGGATCCGGGTTTTCCCAGCACAACGCCGTCCAGATCCACCACCGTGTCGGAAGAAATGACCAGCTCGTCGTCTGATGCGGGAACACTGAGGGCTTTGGCCGCAGATACCCGTCCGACCTCGGAAACTACGTCTTTATTGGGATCCATCTCCTCTTCCTGAGGAGCGGAACGGATTTCAAATTCAAGTCCAAGCTTTTCCAGCAGTTCTTTCCGCCGGGGTGACTTGGATGCAAGGATAATTTTCATGTTGAGCGATCCTTTTTCAGTCATCTTTTGGCACCCTCTGTTGAGGGGGCTGTCATTTGCGCCGCAAATGACTGGGAGAGAGTCGGTATTGTCTCTCCCTCCGTCGGCTTTGCCGACCCCTCCCGCATCAGAGGGAGGTTATTTCAATCCTACGCTTTGCCTGTTGAGCCGAAGCCGCCTTCGCCTCTGGCGGTTTCGGGCAGCTCGTCCACGAAAACGGTGTTGGCCTTTGTCACCGGCATTACAGCCAGCTGAGCAATACGGTCGCCGGGAGCGATGGTGTAGCTCTCGTTTGAAAGGTTCACAAGGCCCACCTTGACTTCGCCCCGGTAATCGCTGTCGATAACGCCCACGGAATTGGACAGGGTTATGCCGTGTTTTGTGGCAAGCCCGCTCCGGGCAAAAATCAGCGCAACATATTCGGCAGACGGCAGAGCAATGGCAAGGCCTGTGGGGATAAGTGCACGGCCCAAAGGTTCCAGTGTCACAGGCTCGTCCATGCAGGCGTGCAGATCCATTGCCGCAGAGCCGGCAGTGGCATAATAAGGTTCGGGTATGGTGTCTCCGATTTTGTCGGACAGTTTTTTGATAAGAAGTTCCATATATACCTCCGGTATAGGGGTTAGGATCCAGGTTTTAGGGTTTAGGGAAATGTATCGCCTATGGCGATTTTTTAATTCTGTCGGCCGCAGGCCGAAACCTTTCCCTAGCCACTAACCGCTAATAGCTAGTCCCTAATTTGCAATTGACAAAGTCAATTGCAAATTAAAGTGTTCCTCTGAAATACAGTCCTCTGGTGTATTCGCCGGGTTTGGGTGTTTCCTTATTCACATAGCTGCGGATGACTTTCATCATCTGCTGGGGCGTTTCGTCGGTAAATGCCAGGCGGATAGCCCACATGCCAAGTTTGGAGTATTCGTCGTACTTGTCTCCCAGGTACAGCACCTGACTGTTGAGGATAACGGTGCGGCAGCTTTCTCCGTCTTTTGTCAGGGGGAATTTTGCTCCGGTACGATCGGTCAGCATGGTTTCTTCGGAGCAGCTGCAGGAGCCGTTTTTGTTCTTGAAAACGCAGTTTTCAGTCACCATAAGGGGCAGACGTCCGTAAGCTATCATTTCCGTATCCAGCGGTTTGGACAGGTCGCGTATCTGAGACAGGCTCAGTTCAAAGGACACGCAGGCAGACAGGGCGCCTATGCCGGACATGACCTCCAGTGCTTCGGAATTGAAAAGATTCATTCCGAAATCTGCCCTGATGGAGAACCCTCTGGCTCTTGCCATGCCGATATGGCCAAGGTTGCCCACCAGCGCCTGTTCGATGCCCATGACTCTGGCAATCTGAAGCTGCTGGTCGATGCGTTCGGTATCGGCATCGGTTATTATTCTCGGCAGCACCACAGCAGGGGTTATGCGGCGGTTGGCTGCGATGATTCGCATTTTGTCGGGGTGTTTTGCCGCCACATGCAGCGGGATATAAAGTATGCTGGGCGACATGGACACCAGTTCTTCGGTTATCTGCTCGGAAGTGGATATGGAGATGGTCATCTCCGGTTCGGCCTTGTCGTTTACGGGCTTGAACGGCTCAACGTACGGGTTGAAGGGGCGTTCCTTTACCGCTCCGCGCTGCCGGGTCAGTGCTTCCAGCGCATCACGGCGCAGTGCGTTCAGTGCCGACAGAGGCAGGCTCAGGTCCGGGTCTATGACAGTGCTGATTTCCTCGCACTTATAGGGTGTGCCGCCGCTTTTTTCCAGCTGAGTGGTCAGGGACTGCTCGGTTATTGCCCTGGTTTTGGCCGTTTCGGGTACCGGGCCTTGAACGATGGCACGATTGCCGTCGTTATCGTGGACAGCAAGGGTCACCGGCTGGTCTTTTCTGACAGCGGCCAGGAATTTTACGGGCACACGCTGGCGTTCACCCTTGGTATAGGTGGCTCTGGCAGCCGCAAACAGCTTCTGGGTGTCTTTTTCGCTGCCTTCTTCCCGAATACCGAACATACGGGGGCCTTTGCTGCCGGTATAGTATCCGTCGGTAAAGCCCTGACGTGAAAAGGCTGCACGCATCTTTGCCAGTTCCGCGTTGGTGGGCGAAACTCCGGAGGCGATGGCTCTTGAATAGACATCCGCAGTGATGGCAACGTATTCCGCCCGCTTCATGCGGCCTTCGATCTTTATGCAGGCAACGCCCATGGCATCCAGCTCGTTAAGGTAAGCCGCAAGGCAGTTGTCTTTCAGGCTCAGAGGATGGCTGTCGGCCTTGCTGCCAAACCCGTACTCAAGACGGCACGGCTGGGCGCACAGACCACGGTTTCCGCTTCTTCTGCCGATGACGGAGCTCATATAGCACTGGCCGGAATAGCACATGCACAGCGCACCATGGACAAAAACTTCTATCTCGATGGGGCTGTTTTTGCAGATATACCGCAGCTGGTCGGCGCTCAGTTCCCGGGACACCACTACCCGCTCCATTCCCATGGCAGCGCAGACCCGTGCGCCGTCAAGGTTGTGGATGCTCATTTGGGTGCTGCCGTGGACAGGCAGCTCCGGCGCAATGCGGCGGATAAGGGCAGCCATGCCCAGATCCTGAACGATGACGGCATCCACGCCGGCAGCATTGACAAGCTCAATGAACTTTGCGGCAGATTCCATCTCCCGGTCGTTGACCAGGGTGTTGGCGGTGACGTAAACCTTGACGCCCCGAATATGGCAGTACCTTACCGCTTCGGGAAGATCCTCATCGGTAAGGTTTTTTGCGTTTTTTCTGGCATTGAAATCGCCCAGACCAAAATAGACGGCATCTGCTCCGTTTTGCACGGCAGCTTTCAGCGCCTCCATGGATCCGGCAGGTGACAACAGTTCAAGCATAATTGACCTCAGTACTAATTAATAATTAAAAATTAATAATTAATATCCAAAAGGGTGTTGTTAATTATTAATTGCATAAACAGCTTTGCTGCTTATGCCAAATATTCCTTTTTCAGGCGAGACAGCTCACGGCGAAGTTCGGTAAGCTCGGACTTCACCTTGGAGGATTCTTCGATATAATCCTTCAGCTGCGCTCTGAGGTTTTCGGAGGTTTCAACCTCTTTGAAATACTCGTCTGCCAGGTTAACAGCGGTAAGCACCATGGCGTCAGAGGAGGACAGCCCGTTTTCGATAAGCTCGGAGGCTTTGTTGTTCACATAGCTCGAGACTTTGCGGGTGTAAGATGTATCTTCATCTGCAATAAGACGGTAAATGTGACCGCCAATCATAACTTCTACACTTTTTTTCATATCCGACCCACCTGTTTTAAAATTTATCATTTGTAATCTTTCCTGTATTTTTAATATGCCTATAATTCTTCACCCTATATTATAACATATAACTCCCTGCACTTCAAACCGTAATATTATTAATATGGTGTAAATTATAAAAGCAGAGGCGATCCAGTGATCGCCTCTGCGGTGGTTTTAATTATCCTTTTTCGGTCATGTTGTCGGGCAGTTCGCCGCTGTCGGGAGTATCCGGCGCATCGGGAACGTCCGGAGTGTCAGGCACATCGGGTGTGTCCGGAGTGTCGGGAGTATCCGGAGTGTCCGGGACAGACGGAATAACAGGTACAGTCGGACGCACCACTATAACGGCATCTGATTCCTCGGGTTCTTCCGGTTCTTCGGGTTCGCCAGGATTTTCTGTTTTGCCGTTTTGAGCGATATCCACAGCTGTCTCATATTCCTGCTGAGTAAACACACCCTTCTGAACAAGGCTCTCGGCCAGGGTGACTTCCTGACCTTTGAGCTTTGCGGAAAGGGCATTCCAAAACACCGTTACTGCTTCTCCGCGGATGAAATCCTCGTCCGCCGCAGCTTCGCCGATAAGGCCAATGCGGTAAGCCAGTTCATAAGGATCGTTCCAAACGAACTCGGCATCCTCGCCGCTGTCGGAATAGCCCAGAGCACGAAGGGTCAGGGTAATGAACATATAGTCCGTCATGTCGCTGTCCGGGTCGAACAAGGTATCGGAAATACCGTTGGTTATCCCGTTCTCGTAGGCGAATCCAATATATACCTCTGCCCACTCGGGAACATCGGTAAATGGTGTTTCAAAGTCTCCGCTTTCGGCGGCTGCTTCGTTGCCCATCATGCGCACCAGCAGGGTCACGCCCTGGGCTCTGGTGAGGGAGGTTTCGAGTTCATAGCCCTCACCAGTGCCCAGGAACAGACCAAGACTGTTCATTGCGTCGGCAATTTTTTCCTCGGCGGTGTATTCGTCGGCAAAGACCACAGAGGTCAGCATCAGCACCGCCAGTATGATTGCAATTATTCTTTTCATACGAAAATCATCCCTTATCAGTCATGTTTTCTTCATATTCTTCATATTCAATGCTGCTGGTTGTAATGACATCTTCCATAGCAAACACAACTATTTCGATTTCCGGAGCTTCATATTTTTTCACAGCACTTTTCTCCTTTTGGGTATTAATTCTGTCGTGTACGGTTATATCAATGGAAGTAAGCATGTGCCGAAACACCAAACTTCATAATCGCCTCGTACAGCGCATTTTCGCTGCTCATACGGGCCACATAGCTTTCGATGCTGTCGGTGCAGCTTGCGCAGACGATTTCTTCACTATTGTAAACCTTAACTGTCACCGGCCGGCTGACATCAGCTACGACCAGGCCTTTGACGGGGACGTACCAGTCTGTGTCGTTTGCCAGCTGTTTAAAATCACTGCCTTCAACACGAACAGATTTCTCGTTGCCGTAATGGTCGGTAAATGTTGCGACAGCATACTTAGTCTGGTCTATGCATTCCTGCTTGAAGAAGACGTTCAGTGTGATATCGCTCTCCAAAGTCAGGTTGCTGGCGCTGTAGCCGGTTCCCTGAACACGATTGTCGGTCATTGTAACTTCTTCGGTTGCATAGCCCTTTTGAGTATTTGTCAGTTCGCTGTTGGCCAGATCATCATCGTGATATTCGAAATACTTCTGCGCTGCAGCACCATAGTTCAGCATGTCCACATACAAAGTGAGTTTTTTGCCCTCAGTTTGCTTGCTCAGCATGCGCATTGTATAGTCTCTTACGCTGTCGACCCACACATTGGAAACGGCAATATCTGCGCTGTTGTACACGGTAACCGTCAGTTCATCGGTCATTTCCTTGGCAGCCACACCGTTGAATGTGACGTAGTACTGTCCATAACGGTTGTGGTAAGACCAATCGACCTGATCAATTTTCACAGTCACATCAGCTCTGCCGTCGGCATATTTCTTAGTGATAACGGCATAATAGCCCTCGCCCTCAACAAGGTCAGTAGGTTCGATAAAGAAGTTGATGGCAAGGCTGTTGCCCAGTGTCATAGTTGCGCCGTCGATGTTGAACTTATTGACAATGGTGTATTCTCCGCCCTTTGCCACGGTGAATCTGATGGTTCCGTTTTCTGTATCCAGCACAGAGTCGACTTCCTCGCTATCACAAGTCACTGTAGCGTAATCAAAATCACACGGAACGGTCAGGGTGGGCTGATATGTGCGCAGCACATCGCTGGCTACAATAGTAACCGTTATCTCGTCGGTTCCTTCAACCACGGTCAGCTTTGCGTTGAAGCTGTCCGATTCGGTGTCGTTGGAAACGACGGAGATTGCGTTTGCTGCAACTTTTCCGAATGTCCAGGTGCC
>JAZULX010000105.1:0-2362 GCA_045603325.1 Oscillospiraceae bacterium
TGCGAGGATATCGCCGTGAGGTCAGCAAGCAGACCCGTGTGACCGCCAATCACGCACCGCACCACCACTGTCATCCTGAGCAAAGCGAAGGATCTTATAAAGATTCTTCGGTCACTCCGGTCAGCAAGCTGACCCGTGGGACCGCAAATTACGCACAACCTGTCTGGCACGGAACTTGCTGTATATTAATCGAAATAATGTTTTACGATGAAAGGAAGACAGTATATGAAGAATCTGACCATAGCACCCGGCGAGAGCTATGTCTTTACCGAAAACGCTGCATTTGAGCAACTGGTCATCGGCGAAGGAGCTTCCGTTTCCGCACCCGAGGGCAAATACGCTGCCCTGACTGTGGACGGCGTGCAGCTGGATTTCAAGCCCGGTGAATACAGCGGCGACATCAAGGTCACCGTTGTGGACTATCAGCTGACTCCCATCACCGGCAAGGAAGCCGGAAGAAAGGATCTGGAAAGCGCACTGGTGCTGGACAAAGACGGCGTTGACGAATCCGTGTCCGTTCTGGCGGGCTATGTGGACGGCAAAATCGAAGACGGCGCCATTACCGGCGGCAAGCTGGTATCCCACGGCGACTTCTTCAACGGCATCATCGCAAAAAGCGGCAAATACGTCATCAAAGACCTGACCATCGAAGGCATCGGCCATGGTGACGACGACTTTGCCGGTCACGGTGTCGGCGTCATTGCCGGCGGCGACAGCGAGCTTGAGTTCGACAACCTGAAAATCTACAATCAGGGCATCCTGCGCAACGCCATGGTCGTTGGCGGCACTGCCACCGTGACCATCAAAAATTCCGACATCAAGGTCATGGGCGGCACTCCCGAACAGATTCAGGAAGTCACCAAAATCAGACCCAAGAAAGCTCAGCAGTCCATGATTTGCGGTGGCTGGGGCACTACCCGCTGCATCAACCTGCTCAACAGCCCTACCGTAAACTTTAAAGACTCCGTCATCCAGTGTGAAAACTGGGGCGTTCTTGCCACCGACGATACTGCCGCTCCCACCGAATGGGGGCAGTATACCACACGGATGAACGTCAAAAACTGTGAAGTCAAGATCTGCGGCGACCACGGTTACGGCACCTATGCCATCGGCCCTGCACTGACAACGTTTAAAGACAGCTACATTTTCTCCCCCGATATGGCCATGAAGATCGCCAACGAGACCGCCAAGGTCACTCTGGAAAACACCAAGGCCGAAGCAGGACGTTTTGTGGCTATGTTCAAGTCCAATCAGGGCGGCGGACTGTACTGCAAGGACAGCGAACTGTATTCCGGCAGAAGCCTGATGATAATTCCGTCCTGCTATCCCGAGATTTACATGGAAAACTGCAAAATAAGGGCAGGCAACAACACCATCATCCAGCTTTACGATTCCGACGACCCCGGCATGAGCTCCGACGGCAAGGAAGTGGACAATGTCATCCCCGTCAAGGATCCCGACCACGACGTAACAAAGGAAAACTACCACGACGTGAAGATTTTCAGCTTCGATCTGAAGGACTACTGCACCGACTGCCGTGCAACTTTCAAGGATATGGAAATCTTCGGCAACTTCTATAACTCCATCACCAACGCTCAGAAACCCATGATGATGGGAATGCCCGGTGGCCTAGGCGAGCAAGCTGGTCATTCTGGAAAAGCTGACGGTTCTCCCGGCCCCGGCGCACCCGGTGGCCCAGGCCAGCAAGCTGGCCATTCTGGAAAACCTGACGGTTTTCCCAGCCCCGGTGGTATGCCCGGTATGGATGGCCCCCCCGGGGAACCTCCCAAAGGCGGCGGTATGCCTCCCATGATGGCAGCCATGAACCAGAAAAACTATCCCCAGAACCTTATCCTGACCTTTGACAACACCAAGCTCAAAGGCATCATTTCCTCCTCCAGAAGCAAACACGCTGTGGATAAGATCACCTCCGACACCCGTCAGGAGATCTACCAGATTTACGACAGCCCCTGCGAAGCGGTCAACAACGGCGTTATTGTTCGCCTGACCAACGGCAGTTCCTGGACAGTTTGGGGCAGAAGCTATATAACCGCCCTGACCATCGACGAAACTTCCGGCGTTTATTCTCCCGACGGTTCACCCATCATCATGAAGGTTGACGGCGTGGACGTGGTGCCCGAACCCGGCAAGACCTACACCGGCAATATTCTGGTAACGGTCAAATAAGTGTATCGTATTTGAACAGATGTGCAAAAGAGCTGCCATACGGCAGCTCTTTTTGCAGGGGTTGCACCGAAACCATGCACAGCGTGGCGTAATATTTGGCTCTCCCAATGGGAGGGCTGTCAGCGAAGCTGACTGAGAGGGTTCTTTCACCTCATCCGGCTTCGTTTCACTCAGC
>JAZULX010000106.1:0-5465 GCA_045603325.1 Oscillospiraceae bacterium
CGGAGAAGCCGGAAGATTTACAGCAGCTGCTATTTCTTTTATCTTTAACTATGCCTGTTATTTTTCAGAAATCTACCGTGGTGGTATCCAGGGTGGGCCCATAGGGCAAACCGAAGCCGGTCAGGTACTTGGCATGACCAAAACCCAGATATTTTTCAAGGTCAAGCTGCTTCAGATGGTCAAGCGTATCGTACCGCCCATGTCCAACGAGATAATCACCCTTGTTAAGGACACATCCCTGTCTCGTATCATTGCTCTGCAGGAGATAATCTGGGCAGGCAACGCCTTTACAAAAGGCTCTCAGGGCATTGCCGGCGAGATCTGGCCCCTGTTCTTCACCGGACTGTACTATCTTGTTTTCAGCGGCCTGCTGACTATTCTGCTGGGCGCACTGGAACGCAAGCTGGACTATTTCAGAGCGTAAGGAGGCTGCAAAATGTCAGTATTACAGGTAAATAACATATGCAAAGCCTTCGATAAGAAAACTCTTGTCCTCAAGGGCATAGACTTTTCCATGGAACAGGGCGAAACGGTGTCCATTACCGGTTCTTCCGGCAGCGGCAAGACAACATTGCTGCGCTGCCTGAACTTTCTCACCCAGCCCGATAAGGGGCAGATCATCGTTAATGACGAGATCCTGTTTGATGCCGATGATCCTGCCACTCAAAAGGAAAGAGAGATCCGCAAAAAGCGGCTTCACTTCGGCCTTGTGTTCCAGAGTTTCAATCTGTTCCCGCAATATACTGCGCTGGAAAACGTAATGCTTGCCAGCGAACTTCTGGCCAAGGAGCAGGAAGATTATCACCATAACAAAAAAGAGATTCATGAGCGTATCCGTGCAACTGCCGAGAAACTGCTTACAGACGTTGGACTTAAGGAAAAAATGGGGCATTATCCCCATCAGCTGTCCGGCGGTCAGCAGCAGCGTGTGGCCATCGCCAGAGCATTGGCACTGCACCCTGATGTGCTGTGCTTTGACGGACCCACATCCGCTCTCGACCCCGAACTTACAGGTGAAGTCCTGAAAGTAATTAAAGGACTTGCCGATCAGAATATGACCATGATAATCGTCACTCATGAAATGGCCTTTGCCCGTGAAGTTTCTGACCGTGTTCTCTTTATGGACGGCGGTGTTATCGTGGAACAGGGTCCACCGGAAGAAGTGTTCGGCAATCCCAAACATGAACGCACCATTCAGTTCCTGAGAGGGTATAATAATATCGGATAAAATCAGCCCCTGCGCAATTTGCGCAGGGGATTGTTTTATTTGGAAACCTTTACAAAAATGGTGTGGCAATATGCGGCACAGTCTCCGTCCTCAAACTTGCGGATAAGGCGGATATACATTTTCAGTCTGTCTCCTTCAAAGTCATCGCTGAGAGATATTTTCAGATATACGTTGTGTCCATCAAGCACGTTGTCGGTGCCGAGGCTGCCTTTTTTGTTGGGGCCTTTGCCGTGGTCAAGAGTAACGGTGTTGGGACGAGGAATTTTGTAAGGACTTGCTTTATCGGTCACCTCAACGGAAGCCACGGAACCTTCCATAACAGCCCATTCCACATCCCATTCGCGGTTGAAAGCTTCGAGGTCGTCGCCGTAATAACCGGTGTAGCCCTGCATGGTCATGCACAGCATATCGCCGGCGCAAAGTCCGATATCGGTTGGCTCGTCATAGGTTCTGGGGCCTGTGCCCATACCAGGATTCTTTCCGGTATCCAGAGGTTCACCGTCCGGGGGAGGAGGCATTTCTCCGCCATCCGGTCCACCCATAGGCGGCATTCCTTGCATACCGCCGGGTCCACCCATAGGCGGCATTCCCGGCATATCGCCGGGTGCACCTTCTTCATTGATGGGACGAATGAAAGTGGTTGCCACATTGTCGTAAGAAGTGGTGCCTTCGTCTGCAATTCTGAATTTCCCAACCACATATTTTCCGGAACCACCGGTTCCGGCAAGCGGTTTGCCCATTGCTTTGACCTTGTCCCAGGTAGAGTTTTCGCGGCCTTCTATCCATGTTGAATAGGGCAGTTCGGTGTTCCATCCGGGGATTTCCGAAAGGGCATCTATACCTGCCCACAATACATCGGAATAATCGCCATCTTTACCGGAGAAAGCCTCAAACAGCCAGGGGCCTTCGCCGCTGACATCTACAAAATCAGCCAGATATTCTTTACCTTCGAAATCACCTTTTGTCTTGCTTTGGGCAAAGAGCCATTTCATCATTGGGGTGGGGGTGCCGTTGGTAGAGGATGACTTGTGGACGATGTGTCCAACGTCAAAGGATACAAAAGCCATGTTTTTCTTGCCCATGGATTTGAGCTTGTTGTAAACGCGATAAGCTTCGTTTATAGGGATAGCAGTATCCCAGGTACCGTGTACAATCAGCAAAGGAACACGCATCAGATGTTCCATTTTCTGGCGGTCAGCCCAAGTAGTATGTACAGCGGTGCCGGCATTGATGAAAAGGCCGGCATAAAAACCGGGAGAACTGCCTTCCAGCATATAAGACCAGATTGCGCCCTGAGAACCGCCGGTGGAATATACCCTGTCGAGGTCGACGTTGCCAAAAATCTCCGCAAAATTCCTGATTATCTCGGCAAACTGGCTCATGCAGTACATCTGACTTTCAAAGTTGAAGATACCCTCGTAGGGGACACCGCAGTGCATAACGTAGCAGGGGCAATATTCCTGCCAAGCAGGTTTGGAATAGGTGCTTGCCATGCGGTTGGCTTTGTCGCCAACACCGCCGGGAACAACGATAACGGGGTACTTTTCACCATCTTTGGCTTGAGGGCAGAACAGGCTGTAATGCATTGTGCAGGCGATGTCGTTTGCACCGTCGGGACCTTCGCCAACGATGGATTTGTCGATAACAATATCCCAGTCATAGTCAGTGAAACCGCTGTTATCTGTTTTCCAACCGGGGCTGACTTTCAATTCTTTCATGTTATACTTCCTTTCGTTTCTTGCTGATTTGATTTTACCAGACATGAACCATGGGTTCAATTTGCTTTTGGAATACAGAGTTTCGATTAGGGAATAAGAAGAGGCTGCAAAGACGGATTTGCAGCCTCAAGGATTATTCGGACTTTGCAGTAATTTCCCGCACCCATTTGCCGGTAAGGTACCTGGCGAGGCAGATAAGGCCTTTCAGCGGGAATTCGACTCTGAGGAAGAAATATGTTATCACGGGTCCAAGATTCCATACAAGACCGGACAATGCTCCCAAAGGCAATGATACGAACCATACCATTGTGCTGTCGGCAAACAGCAGGAACTTTGTGTCTCCGCCGCCACGCAGTATGCCTTTGGAAGTGACGTAAGCCATGGTCTGAATGGGCAGCATAAAGTAGGTGCAAATAAGCATACCGTGGGTGATCTCCCGGGTAGTGTCTGTGATGTTGTACATGCCGATGTATGGGGTTTCAAGCAGCATGAGTATGGGTATCACCAATAAGCCAAACAGAATCGAAATGAGAATGTATGTGTTGCCTTCGCGCTTTGCCCGGGGAATATCGCCTTCGCCGATGGTGTTGCCGATAACAACGGCCGATGCGCCGGACATACCTACGTTTACTACGCTTATGAGCTGAACTGCAGAACCAACAATGGCGCTGGCAGCAGACAGATTTTCACCCACATGACCAACAATAACGCTGGTAAGAGCCAGGGAAAGACCCAGCAGGGTATCGCTTACAAGAACAGGCACGCTGAACTTTATGTATTGCTTAACAAGTCCGGCTCCTGACAGGGCGAAATGCTTCAGCCTGAAAGCAAACTTTTCGTCCTTCACCACAAAGTAGCCAAACACAAAGCAGAATTCAAAAATTCTGGCAATGATGGTGCCGACAGCAGCACCAACAAGTTCAAGTCTGGGAGCACCGAACTTGCCGAAAATGAACACCCAGTTGAAGAACAGGTTCAGCACAAAGGCTATCAGTGAACCTATGAGCGAAATATTTACTGTTCCAACGCTTCTGAGCAGGTAAGTGGCGGTAGAGGACAAACCGGCCAAAAGGAAAGTGGTTCCGATAAGGCGCATATAAGGAGTACCTTCAGCGATAATTGCGGCGTCATTGGTAAAGCAGCGCATGATTGTAGAGGGGAAGAGCACAGCAATAAGTGTAAATGCAGCGCAGATTGCAACAGTCACCCGCAAGGCAATGGCGGCGGTAACACGCATGGGTTCCAACTCTTTTCGGCCCCAGAACTGGAAGGACATTACAACGGCGGCCGACCCCAGACCCATGCAGATAAACTGAAACAGGGAATAAAACTGGTTGCCAAAGGCTGCCGCAGCTATCTGGGTTTCACCGAATCCGCCTATCATCAGGTTGTCGAGAAAGTTAATGCCCACAGTAATAAGCTGCTGCAGTATGACAGGCAGCATCAGCTTCAGCGTCTTAGCAAAGAAAGATTTATTGCGCAATTCAAAGTGCATAACGGTGCCTCCGATAAATGAGAAATCACATTGATTCATTATACACGCTTTAGTCAAAAAAGGAAATAAAAACCACAAAAATGCAAAAAGAGGGCCGCGGAAACACTATCCGCAGCCCTCTTTCAGAGTAGAATTATGCTTTTACAACGACGTTCTTGTATTCGCCGGCAGCGGCGGCAACTTCCTTGCCGTCCACATACAGCTTGCCAACAAGCTCAGCACCGTCTTCGATAACGAGGGTGTTGAGGCTGGATTCGCCAACGGCAACCCACTTGGAGCCTTTGCCGAGGGTCATATATACGCCGTAAGGAGTGTTCCAGCTTTCGTCCTTAGCCCAGCAGAAACGTGCATCGCCCTTGAACTGAGCCCATTTTGCGTTCCACTGTTCGCAGGTGCCGGAAACAACAGCACCGGTGAGAACGGTGTTTTCCAAAGCGAGATTCATCTTACGCTGATAGTCTTCATGACGGATATCACCGGAAACGTTCATGTCCACCATCTTGACGTTGATACCGTCGACTCTGGGATCGTCGGAATCGCCTTCTTTAAGCAGGTTGTTCATGCTGTCGCTGTTGATAACGGTGTGAACAAGAGTGTTGTTGAAGCTTTCGATCTCAGCCTTTTCCAGGTGGATGAAGCAGCTGGTGCTCTTAACAAGAATGGCAGAACCGTTGATGTAGTCAACGTATGCACCTACAGCGGGGCCATATGCTTCGTGGTAATCCTTTGCGCTCTTGAGGGAAGCGTCGGTTTTAAGCAGACCGCCGTAGACTTCGAACTTGGCAGTGTCGGTGGCACCGATGCCTTCGTTCATCATGTCGGGAGCGTGGATCATCATGGAGTTTCTGCCGCCAATAAGCTCGGAACGGATTTTTTCGGTACCGATCTTTGCGCCGCAAGCATCGGCATAGGCAAGGCAGCCTTCCTTGGTGGCAGCAAGATTGTCGTACATATAAACTTCACCGCTCTTGGAGATGATGGCGCCCATTTCGTTGCCTTTAAGTACAGAGCCGTACAGTTTGAC
>JAZULX010000107.1:0-7878 GCA_045603325.1 Oscillospiraceae bacterium
GCATTTGATACTATTATGTTAACCGGTTTGTCAACATCGTTGCGGATAAGGGATGCTTCGTATCCGCCGTCTGCCACGTATTTTTCAGCCATCTGGTTACGTTCGGATATCATTCGGTTGTAAACAGCGTTTTCGTTGGACTCGGGCAGGTCGAAGCGTTTAATTTTTATGTCAACCACATCTATGCCGTAATTTCTTGCCAGTTCGTCAACCGAGGTGCTGATGCCGGAATAGATATCGTTTCTGGCGGAGGCGTCTTCTTCGTTGATGATATCTGCCTGAGCCAGGGTGCCCATGATATTTTTCAGGGCGTTATAGGTCAGGGCATCAAGACGGCTTTCCGCCACGGTAGTGGTGCCGAGGGTCTGGAAAAACAGCAGCGGGTCAGACACTTTCCAGAGGACATAGCTGTCTACCGTCATGTTCTGCTTATCGGAAGTCAGGACTTCGGAGGGTGCGATATCATAAAGCATGGTGGCTTTGGGGAAATAGCGCACACTGTCCAGGAAAGGCACCTTGAAATGCAGTCCTGCGTCGCCGGTGGTGTTGATTATCTTTGAAAATCTGACTGTGCAGGCATACTCGTTTTCGTCTACGGTGTAGAAGGAGCCTGCAAGGCATATGACTATCGCCAGAACGACAATAACAAGAGCTGCTTTGGCAAGTTTCTTTTTCATTACTGGGCACCTCCCTGCTGACCATATACTACAGACTGAGGCTGGGAATCCACAAAGCTTTCCAGAGGCAGTATGGTTTCCACCGAGCCTTCGGATGCATCGATATAAACCTTGACACCCGGCAGCAGTTCGGATATGGCTTCGTAATACATACGGCTGCGGGTTATCTCGGGATCGAGCCTGTATTCCTCGTACATGGCTTCGAACATGGCAACCTGTTCCACAGCTTCGTTGATACGGTTCTGTTTCAGATACTCGGCGTTCCGGATCAGTTTGTCGGCTCTGGCTTCCGCTTCGGGAAGCTGGGCGTTCTGATATGCCATGGCTTCGTTGACAACGGTTTCTGCCTGCTGTTTGGCGGTTTCAACCGCCTTGAAGGCTTCAATAACCTCTGTTGTGGGAGGTTCGCTGTCCTGGATCTTCACATCCACCAGCATAAGACCGATGTCATATTCGTCCAGAATTTCCGTTACAAGATCCTTGACCTGACGCTGGACGGATTCCTTACCGTCTGTCAGCACTGCGTCGACGTTTGTCGAGCCGACAACGTTTCGCACCTGGCTCTGGACAAGGTTTTTCAGAATAAGCTCGGGTTCATAGGAGCCGAACAGGTATTTTTCAGGGTCGGACACCTTGTATTCCACGAAGAATTCCACATTGACGATATTATAGTCGCCTGTTATCATCTTGCTTTCTTCTTCGACGACTGTGTAGCCGTCCTGGCTGCCGTAATCAGTGCGGTAACCCAGTTCAAGAGTCTGGTAAACGTTTACGTTGACCTTGCGGACCTGCTGGATGCCGAAAGGCAGCTTGAAATGGACACCTGCGTCGGTGACGTCGGTTATCTTGCCGAAGGTGGTGACCACAGCCTGCTGCTTATCGTCCACGGTGTACCAGCAGCTCATAGCTGCCATGGCCACGATGACCACCACCAGGACTATAATTATTGTTCTTTTGAGTTTTGACAGGTCGGGTTTGGGACGTTTTTTCTTTTCGCCGCCATAGCCGTTGGAGCCAAAATTTCCATAATTTTCATCCATGGAGAACACTCCTCCTTTGTTGGTATTTCATGACACAATAATAACAAAAATCCGGTGTTTTACAAGAGGTTTCACGGTTTGTTAACAAAGGGTTTATTTTTTGAAAGCTGTGTGGTATGATGGCGGTGATTTTCAGGCTCTCCCCCTGGGAGAGCTGTCAGCGAAGCTGACTGAGAGGGCTCCCTCTCCAGTGCCTTCGGCACCACCTCTCCCAAAGGGAGAGGCAATCACTCCATCGAAAGGAAACAAGATTATGGTTTCAGTTGGAATAGATATCGGCGGAAGCACAACGAAAATCGTTGGATTCGACGCCGAACGCAACCTTATGGCGCCCATACTTATCAAGGCCACCGACCCTATCACCTCAATTTACGGCGCTCTCGGCAGGTTCACCTTTGAAAACGGACTTGCATTGACCGATATCAGGGAACTGATGGTCACCGGCGTGGGTTCTTCCTATGTGGAGGACTCGCTGTATGACCGTCCCTGCAGCCATCTGAATGAGTTTGAATGCATCGGTCGGGGCGGACTTTATCTGTCCGGACTGGACAAGGCCATCATTGTCAGCATGGGTACGGGCACCGCACTGGTTTACGCCGAAAACAGCGGAAAATGCGAGTATCTGGGCGGCACCGGTGTGGGCGGCGGAACGCTGATGGGGCTGTCCCGCCAGATGTTGGGAACAGACGATATCCGCTCCATCACAAAGCTGGCTGCCGAAGGCGACATCAACAAGGTCGACCTGAAAATTACAGACATCACCGCCGATGACGACGACGGTCTGAGCCTGCCCGACAGCATGACTGCCGCCAACTTCGGCAAGGTCAGCGACATGGCGGAAAAGGCCGATATCGCGCTGGGTATCATCAACATGATTTTTGAAACCATCGGTATGATGGCTGTGTTTGCTGCCAGACAGCACGGCATAAGAGATGTTGTACTTACCGGTTCCCTGTCCACCATTCCTCAGGCAAAGCACTGTTTTGACGTGTTCAACAGAATGTTTGATATGAACTTTATTATCCCCGAAAACTCCCAGTTTGGTACCGTTATAGGTGCTGCGCTGAATTGAATCAGGGGGCAGGGACCAGCGTCCTCGACGATCCACACATAACCAATCGTCTCAACACGGGCGACCACAGGTCGCCCCTACTGCACACCGACCCCTGACCCCTAAAAAAGGCAGAACGAAAAGTTCTGCCTTTTTGTATTAATTCTCGTTCTTATGATACACCATTGAACCGTCGGGCACGGAGGAAACAAGCCAGGTGTTGCCGCCGATGATGCAGTTTTTGCCGATGACGGTCTGACCGCCGAGGATGGTGGCGTTGGCGTAAATGATGGTGTTGTCGCCGATTTCGGGGTGGCGTTTGATGCCCTTGACAGGGTTGCCTTCGGCATCCAGCTCGAAGCTCTTTGCACCAAGGGTAACGCCCTGATACAGCTTGACATGTTTGCCGATGATGGTGGTCTCACCGACGACGATGCCTGTGCCGTGGTCGATGAAGAAGTATTCGCCGATGGTGGCGCCGGCATGGATATCTATGCCGGTTTTTTCGTGGGCGTATTCCGTCATCATTCTGGGCAGCAGCGGCACGTTCATCTTATACAGCAGATTTGCCATGCGATAAATGGAAATTGCATAAAACCCGGGATAGCAGATAAGAACCTCGTCACGGGACATGGCCGCAGGGTCGCCTTCGTAGAGGGCTTCGATGTCCTTGATGAGCAGTTCCTTGATGGCTGGCAGGCCGGTAATGAACTGTTCGGCAGCCTCTTCGGGATCCAGAGAGCAGCTTTTGCGTGCAAAGGCGCAGGCCATCTCTATCTGGTTTTTGATGCGGCGATAGACAGTGTACATCAGGGTTTCACGGTCGCTGCTGACGGAGCTTTTGAAGTATCTGGGAAACAGCAGAGCCTGCACGTCCTTGACCACGGCGATAACTTCCTTACGGTCGGGAATGGGGTCTGTGCTTTTTGCGCCCAAAAGGTTGGAGCTTTGGTCTATTTCGTCGATTTTTTCGAGTGTTTCCAGTATAAATTCCATTTTTCAATCCTCAATCTTCAAACATCGGAGTGGACAGATACCGCTCGCCGGTATCCATCAGCACGGCAACAATGACTTTGCCTGCATTTTCGGGTCGTTTTGCCAGCTGTTCGGCTGTCCAGACAGCGGCACCTGAGGTGATGCCCACAAGAAAACCTTCGTTCCGGGCAACTTCTCTGCCTGCAGCATATGCGTCCTCGTCGGTGACGGTGATAATCTCGTCGTAAATCCCGGTGTTCAGGATCTCAGGCACGAAACCCGCACCGATACCCTGCAGACCGTGGGCTCCGGCACTGCCGCCGGAAAGAATTGCAGACCCGGCAGGCTCAAAACCGACTACCTTGATATCCGGATTTTTGGACTTGAGGTATTCGCCGGTGCCTGTGATGGTGCCGCCGGTGCCTACGCCGGCAACAAGGATATCTATCTTGCCGTCGGTGTCTTCCCAAATCTCGGGGCCGGTGGTATTGCGGTGGGCAGCGGGGTTGGCGGGATTGACGAACTGGCCGCCGATGATGCTGCCGGGCATCTGAGCGTGAAGTTCTTCGGCCTTGGCGATGGCTCCGGACATGCCCTGGGCGCCGGGAGTCAGCACCAGTTCGGCGCCGTAGGCTTTCATAAGCATCTGGCGTTCACGACTCATGTTGTCGGGCATGACGATGATCATTTTGTAGCCTCTGGCAGCTGCTATGGCAGCAAGACCGATGCCGGTGTTGCCGGAGGTGGGTTCGATGACAACGCCGCCTTTTTGCAGCCTGCCTTCGGCTTCGGCGGTATCGAGAATGGATTTTGCAACCCTGTCTTTTGCAGAACCTGCAGGGTTGAAGGCTTCAAGCTTGCCGAGAATCATGGCGTTGATGCCATGGTTTTTTTCGTAATTGGTCAGTCTCAAAAGCGGTGTTCTGCCAATGAGCTGGGAAATTTCGGTATATATTTTCATGGTGTACTCCTATATTAATGTTTTTCTTATCGAGGGTAATGCAAAAATTCAATACACCTCATCCGCCTCACTGCGTTCGGCACCTTCCCCTCAAGGGGAAGGCAATAGCGTTGACTATATTGTTCAATTTATCATCCAATCGGCTGAACGTCAACAGGAAATGCTTTGTCCGTCCAGGTCACCAGCAGCATGCCGTTTTCGACCCTTATCTCTGCCGGGTTTCCCGTAAACTCATTACTGACTCCCAAAGGAAAATCCGGGGCAAGTTCAGCATTTTCCAGGCTGTACAGCAGCCCTGATTCGTAAACGCCCTTTACATTGCCGCCTATGGCAAAGGCAGACACCGTACCCTCGCTTCCCTCACAGAACCGGATGGAGCTGTTTTTGATGACCGTCATTACCTCGCCGTCGCCAAAAAGGAAAGCCGAAGCTCCCCTGTTTGCAATATACGCCAGGGTCTGGATATTGGCTATTGTATGGTCGGTGCGTCCGCCCATACCGCCGTAAATATGAAAGCGCTTGAATCCCCGCTCAAGCCCCAGCTTCACCGCCAGCATCATGTCGGTATCGTCTTTCATAACAGGATGACGGACGATATTTTCGCCCTCAGGCACATGGCCGAGAGAGTCAAAATCGCCGACAACCAAATCCGGTTTTATGTCAACCAATTGCAAGGCTTTATAGCCTGCGTCGGCAGCAATCACAAAGCTGTTTTCCCGGGAAATATCCGGCAGGCTTTGGGCCATTGCGCCCACTATATAACAAATCTTATCTATACGCATAAATCCACAAGCTCCGCCTGAACATACTGGGCCAGCTTCTCGGGGTTCAGCATCATCTGTACTCCGCGCTGACCTGCGCTGACACCGATCTCGTCGAACAGTATCGCCGTTTCGTCCAAAAATGTGGGATACTTTTTCTTCATGCCCACGGGGCTGCAGCCGCCTCGCATATATCCGGTCAGGCCAAGCAGTTCTTTGAGATGTATCATCTCCACCTTTTTGTTGCCGGAAACGGAAGCTGCCTTCTTCAGGTCCAGTTCCTGGGCCACAGGGATGCAGAACACCAACGGGCCGGTTTTGTCCCCCTTGGCCACAAGGGTTTTGAACACCTGTTCCATGGGCATACCCATAACTTTCGCCGCATGGACACCGCTGAGGTCGGATTCGTCAAACTCGTATTCGGTTACTCTGTAATCTATCTTTGCTGCGTCCAAAAGGCGCATGGCGTTGGTTTTTGTCATGTGCATCTCTCCTGTTATCGCTGAATATTTTACCATCAATGTCCCCGGTTGACAACTGAATAATTTGGGAGTATAGTTATACCAGTTATACAAATCATACTTTTCATACGAGGTGCAGCAATGTCTGAGAAAGATTTTGAAATGATACTTGAAGTTGGCGAAAACGGCAGCGCCGCCCCTGCAGCGGCAGGCAAATACGCATGGACAGTCAAGGTGGGCGAAAAAGGCCAGATCGTCATACCTAAGGAAGCCCGGGATATGATGGGCATCAGCCCCGGAGATACTCTCCTGCTGCTGGGTGACGATGAACAGGGGCTTGCCATACCGCGCAAAACTGTTTTTACCCAGATAGCAGAAACCGTCTTCGGCAAAATGAAAGGCGGCGGTGGCAAATGAGCGCTGTTTTGGAAATCAAAAACCTTTGCAAAAGCTACGAAAGTTTCCGGCTGGACAACGTGAGTTTTTCCGTCCGTCAGGGGCATATTATGGGCTTCATAGGGCGCAACGGTGCAGGTAAATCCACCACGCTGAAATGCCTGCTGAATCTTGTCTATCCGGACAGCGGTGAAATCAGTTTCTTTGGTAAAAGCTTTGCCGAACATGAGTTGGAAATCAAACGCTCCATCGGTTTTGTGGGCGGCGGAATTGACTATTACCCCAGAATGAAGCTGAAAACCATTACCAAGGTCACCCGTAAAATGTATGGCGGCAGTTGGGACGATGCTGCGTATCGGCGATATATGGAGTTGTTCTCTCTGTCCGAAAGCAAAACTCCGGCTCAGCTGTCTGACGGCATGAAGGTCAAGTATGCCCTGACCCTTGCCCTTTCCCACAACGCAAAGCTGCTGATTCTGGACGAACCCACGTCCGGTCTTGACCCCGTATCCCGGGAAGATCTGCTGGAGGTTTTCCTCGGCTTGGCGGACGAGGGCGTAACAATCCTGTTCTCCACCCACATCACCTCCGACCTGGAAAAATGTGCCGACGATATAACATACATCAAAAACGGACAGATAATCGCAAGCTCGCCGTTAAATGATTATGTTAACCGATATGCGGCGGTCGAACTCGATTCCGAACAGCTGAAAGATCAGGCTGTTCAGTCTGCTGGGCTGGGTATCCGCCGCACAAAAGACGGCCACACCTGTCTGATGACAAAGGCTGATGCTCAGGCTTTGGGTCTGAACAATACCGCCGCAACGCTGGAGGATATCATGGTGCATATGGAAAAGGAGGTGCAGTAGCATGAAAAACATGCTGTATAAGGAATTTCGGCTGGTGACTCATCCCACGGTGCTGATATTTTTCGTCCTGTCGGCAATGCTGCTGATACCGAATTACCCCTACTATGTGGTGTTCTTCTACGGCAGTCTGGGCATCTTCTTTTCCTGTCAGGGAGCGAGAGAGAACAACGACATTATGTATACCATTACTCTGCCAATAATGAAGTCCGAACTTGTGAGGGCAAGGATGCTGTTTGCCGTGATCGTTGAGCTGATGCAGCTGGCATTGGCAGCAGTATTTGCCGTTGTTCGAAGCAAAATTCCCGGATTTGGGCCGAACCTGGCCGGGATGGATGCCAACATTTCGCTGTTTGCTCTGGCGTTTATAATGATGGGCATATTCAATTTCGTGTTTTTCACCGCATATTACAGAAATCCCAACAAAGTGGGAAAGAGTTTTGCCGCGGCAAGTGTGGTGCAGTTTTTATTCATTGCCGTGGCGGAAACGATGGTGCATATTGTGCCGTTTATGAAGCACAAGCTGGACACGCCGGATCCGGAGCATTTAGCTGTGAAGCTGGCTGTGCTGGCCGTTGGGTTGGTTGTGTATATTATGTTAACTTATATTGCTGGCAGGAAGGCAGTGCGGTCATTTGAAAAGCTGGATATGTAACAGTAGGGGTGACGCGAGGTTTGTGCGTGATTGGC
>JAZULX010000108.1:0-14805 GCA_045603325.1 Oscillospiraceae bacterium
GTATCTGTCAAAGTCATTATCATTATAGTCAGACCAGTCGTCAAGCTCGTCGTCGCAAACGAAGTATACATCTTCAAGAACTTCAACTTCATAGGAAGCATCATTTTCTCTGGCTGCAAAGGCTAGTGCATAATTGTTCTCATTAAGGATCAAAGTGCCTGCAGAACCAACAATGTTAGAGGAGAATGTGGTACCCTGATTGAAGTACTCAACGCCATTGTAGTCAACTACCATAATGCAGTTATTCTCGCCCCAATCAGACTGGGTTGAGGTTGCAAGAACAGCACAGCTGACGAGATTATACTCATCACCATCGGTTACGAAGGATGTCACATTGCCCTTGCTGTCGGAAACAATAGTACCGGAGCAGCCGATAAGGTCATCGTCAAGAATATCAATCTGAGTGTAATAGGAAATACTGCCGTTGACATAGAACATTGCGCTATGCTTATAACCCAGATTGGAAGTGATATCGTTATCCAGCAGAATTGCGGAACTTACGGTATTGTAGTCATAAGTATCATCAGCGGCAAAACCGATACTGTAACCGGTTTTGGAAACAAGCAGAATGCCATCCTTGCCAACATCAGATGCAGAAGCACTGGAAGACTGACGATAATACTTTGCGCTGCCATTAGTGTAAATCTGGGCGCAGCCTACCACACCATCATCAGAGGTTGCAGAAGCAGACATCAGAACACCGTAAACGAGATCATACATCTCGCCGTCGGGGATAAAGCTGAGAAGTTCATCATCCTCGCCAACCATCAAAACGCCGGAGCAGCCAATAAGTGAGCTGGAGAGCACACCCTTTTCCTGAGTGCAGTAGACAATGCTGCCTGCAGCATTTGAAACAATTTCTATGCTGTTTGCGCTTGTAAAAGGCATCATTCCACTACCGTCACCAGAGGGAAGACCAGTACTGTCGAAACTTGGTGCTGAACCAGTACCGCCAATAACAACGTCAGAAGTTCCAGAAGATACCGATCCTGAAGATGTGTTTCCGGAAGAAACGTTGCCCATACCGGAAGAAGTACCGGAACTATCAGAAGAACCGAATGCACTGGAGTTGCCGGCATTGAGATCGGTGCTGGAAGAAGTTGCACCGGTCAGTGTTGCAGCGGAAGCAGCCGAGGATGAACCGGAGCTCATGGAGCCGATTACATAGAACTTGGCACAGCCTGTGGTGCCGTCAGTGGAAGTGCAGTTGTTATCCAGCAGGATAGCAGTGGAAGTTGATGTCTCAGACAAACCTGAGTAGAAAGAACTGCCGTCTTTTTTCTCTGTAGTCAGCATTTGGAGCAGCAAAATCGCTGCATCTCCGCGAGATACGGGAGATTCATCGCCAAGACCAAGACCACAGTCAAGACCGATCTGAGACGCAAAACGGGTATAGTCGTCAGGCCAGAAGCTGCCAATATCAGAGGTGTCGTATCCGAGAACTCTCAGCAGCATGGTAATAGCCTGAGCATAGTTTACGGTATCTTCTGGGCCAAACTTACCGTTGCCGTAACCGTTGATAATGCCGTTGGTGCTGGCAAGATTGACGTATCCTGCAGCCCAATGCTTGCTGGTAACGTCACTGTAAAGGGTTTTATATTGATAAGTGTCCACAACGTCTGCGCTGCCCATGGCAACAACAGCAAGCTTACAGAACTGAGCTCTGGTCAGATACTCAGAAGGACGGAAAGTACCGTCAGGAAAACCGTCAACGATATCAAGACCGGACAGTATCTCAACTGCACTTTGGGTTCTGGCATCAGAGATGTCGCTGTAAGCAGCTGCAGGCAAAGCAAAAACCATTGCCAGCATAAGCAGCATACAAATTAGTCTTTTCATAAGTTATGTTCCTTTCCTGAAAAGATGAAACGATAAAGGGAAAATGCAGGGTATCAATCGCTTCTGAGAGCATCAACAGGCTGCAGGCCGGAAGCCTTGACAGCAGGATACAGTCCAAAGCATACGCCAATTACAATGGAAAACAGCGCTGCACCAACAGTTACAAGTACGCTGGGCACGAGAAGCAAATCGTATATTGCCTTGCTCAAAACAAGCGAAACAATATATCCAATGATAATGCCTATAAGTCCGCCGGTTGCGGAAAGCACACTGGCTTCAACAAGGAACTGACTGATAATTACTTTACGCTGGGCGCCGATGGCTTTCTTAATACCAATTTCACGAGTACGTTCGGTAACGGTGACGAGCATGATGTTCATAATACCAATACCGCCAACCAACAGAGCAATTCCAGCAACACCGCCAAGGACAAGACTGATGGATGCTGTTTCGTCTTCACTGGCTGTGAGAGCTTCGTTACCATCGGTGATATCATAGCTGGAGGTGTTGGTATTCAGGTTTTCAATAAACCAGTCTTCAAGAGACGCCATAACACCGTCCATCTGTTCGCTTGTATCAACTTTAACGGTGAAATCAGTGACTGTATCGGTGTCCATAATAACGCGGTTCATGGTATACGGTATGAGAATCATATCGTCCATGGAGCTTTCAGTGGTACCGTCTTTTTGATAGTACACGCCGCAAACAACGTAAGGATCTCCGTTAAAGGTGATGGTCTCCCCTACCGGATTAATATATCCGAACAGACTCTCGGCCACATACGAACCAATGACACAAACACGTTCACGCTTTTCCATATCCATGGCCAGCAAATCTCTGCCCTTATTAAGCGTGAAGTTATTGCATGCAGACCACTGCTCATTTCCAAGGTAAACATCAGCCGTGGTATTACTGTTCGCCTTGTATTTCAGGGTGCCGGTGGTTTTAATGTCGGGCGTAACACCAACGGTATGCTCGGAGAGTTTGTCCGCAACATACTGCATGAATTCGTCAGTAATGTCGATGGTATTGGTTCTGTCATAATAGGTGACTTCAACACCAACTTTATTGACACCCAATTTTTCATAGTAAGCGGTAATGTCGGCATTATAGCCCTGAACAACAGTAACAAGGATCAGAACGGCACCAACACCGATGATTATGCCAAGCATGGTCAAGAAAGAACGTCCCTTTTTGTCCATTATGGCTTCAAGTGCCATTTTTATCGAACCCATTCGGACACCTCGCAATCCTGAGTAATAACTCCGTCCTGAAGACGAACTACCCTTTTTGCTTTTGCAGCAATATTATTGTCGTGGGTGATGAGGATAACGGTGGTTCCCTGAGCGTTCAGATCCTGCAGAATGCTCAAAACCTGCTCGCCGGTCTTGGAGTCAAGTGCACCGGTAGGTTCGTCAGCCATGATTATGGGTGACCGGGTTGCAACTGCTCGGGCTATAGCCACACGCTGCTGCTGACCACCGGATAACTGATTGGGACGGTTATCGGCCTTTGAGTCAATATCAAGGGATTCCAAAGCTTCAATAGCTCTTGAGTAACGCTCCTTTTCACGGACACCCTGATAACTCATGGGTAGTGCGACGTTCTGCCATACATTAAGAGACGGAATCAGGTTGTAGCCCTGGAATATGAAGCCTATCTGACGGCTGCGAATCTCAGCAAGCTCGCTTTCTGTGCGTTCCTTGATGGAAATACCGTCGAGATAATATTCTCCATAAGTTGGAACATCCAGACATCCAAGAATATTCATCATGGTGGATTTGCCGCTGCCGGATGTACCGACGATAGCGACAAACTCACCCATTTCTATTTTCAGACTTACTCCATTGAGGGCTCGCACTTCATTTGGCTCACCCTCGGAGTAAATCTTATAAATATCTTTAATTTCAATAAGTCCCATGGTCAGTTCTCCCAATTACGACGGAGGTCCGCCCATAGGCATACCGCCAGGCTGCATACCGCCCTGCTGGCCTCCAAAGTTGGGCATACCGCCCTGCTGCATGCCACCAAAGTTACCGGAGGACTCTTCTTCATCTTCGACACCGCTGGAGGTTCTGTCACCGCCGGAAGGAGCGGTATTCTGATAACGCAGGAAAACTTCTGTGTCGGCTTCAACACCGCTGAGAACACGGATATAGTAGCTGTTGGAGCTACCAACTTCTATGGCAACAGGATAGAAACCGCTGGGAATTTCAACATCTTCATCGGAAAGGTCAAGGACGTTGGCAGGTGCTTCTTCAGACTTGACAAACAGATAATACTGGCCATCATCAGTCATACGAAGTGCAGATACATTGACAAGTACGCTTTCTTCAGTATCGCCAACATTGACAGAGTATGTAACATTAACACCGGAGGAAAGCTCACCATTGGAATAAATCTCAATAGTTGCCGGGAATGTTGCAACACCGCTGGAAGAAGTAGCTTCAGGGCTGATATAGGTGATAACACCCTCGTAGGTGGTGGTACGTTCAGCGCTGGTACGATAAACGGAAACAGTCATGCCCTCATAAAGGTAATCAACGTCAAGTTCGTCGATATTAACGTCAATGGTCATGGTCT
The DNA here is from genome assembly GCA_045603325.1 of Oscillospiraceae bacterium. Classification (GTDB taxonomy): domain Bacteria; phylum Bacillota; class Clostridia; order Oscillospirales; family Oscillospiraceae; genus SIG469. Next base: position 4,423 of record JAZULX010000108.1, read on the forward strand.
GCATGTTGTATATGGTAATAGGATTGCCCATGGGACGATCACCGGATTCCACATTGACATACATAACCTTACCAGCGATAGTAGAAGTCATGAAGTAGTTTGCACGGCTGTCTTCAACCAGTTCTATTTCGTCGTAAGCGTCTTCGATCTTTTCCTGAGTTGATTCGATACGCTCGGTGTATGTCTCAATCTGGCTTTCAGCCTGATTGATCTGCTTCTTTGCGTTTTCAATCTGCTTTTCAAGATTTTCAATCTGCTCTTCAACCGAATCACTGCTGATAACGAAAAGAGCCTGACCTTTTTTAACAGATTGATAATCGGTTACATACACAGCAGCAAGTTCACCGGATACATCTGGCTGGAGGTTTTCAACACCGCCATATTCAAGGTCGCCTTCAATAGCAGGATAAACCTTGGTTCCGTCGTCAGCAACAAGATAACATGCAGCAGTGGAACCTTCCACCAGAGATCCGGGATTCTCCACTTCAACGGTAACAGCAAAGCACTGCATACCGTCATCAGACATACGCTGGATGAAAGATACATCGGTAACCTCTGCATCGAGATTCAGCATCTGTTCTGCAACAGACAAAACCGCAGGCATACCGACATAAACAATATCTTCATATGCATAGCTGAAATACTGAGTAAGATCCATTACATCGTCGTTGGTGATGGTGCAAAGCTGAGTGTTGGAGGTAACATTGTCGCCCTCTTCAACGCTGACATTGGTAATTCTGCCGCTGTAAGGTGCAACAACAGTAAGGCCTGCCATATCCTCAAGAAGCTCGCTCATTTCTTCTTCGTAATCAGCGATGTTTTCGGTGTACTCTTCGATACTGTCCTGATTTTCGATGATCATTTCCTCGTATTCAAGGATCTCATCTTCGTAATCTTCAATTGTATCTTTAAGAGACTCGATCTCTTCATCAATTTCAGAGTCATCCTGAGTATAGAGAAGGTCACCAATCTGGACATAATCGCCTTCAGAAACAAATACTTCCTCGATTTCGGTCATCGAAGCAGCTTCTACAGCAAGGCTTTCGAGAGGTACAGTTGTACCGGAACCCTCTATTGCTCGGTCAAGAGAACCGTATGTAGTAGTATCGGTGAGAGCAATTCTCTCTTCCTCAGTAAAGAACAGCTTGTAAACTCCAAAAGCCGCTGCTGCAAGCAGCACAAGAACAACAATAAGAATAACAATCTTCTTGCCGCTCTTTTTCTTCTTTTTGATCTTCACCTTTTCATGTTTACCGCGTTTCTTGGTTCCGCTGTCGGTCACTTCCGACTGCGCGGGAGTTTTAGTTACAGTCTTTTCCAAGTCAGGCATGGGCCAACCTCCATCATCTTGTGGTTATACAAAAAGAATCATACTATATCTTTGATTTATTATACAACATATTGCAGATTTTTTCAGGCAAAAATATGGTGTAATTGTGTTTTATTTGTGGCATAATTGTGTCATTTTGGCGATTTTATGTAAATCTCTATGTTTTTGTTACCATTTTGTATTATTTGATTCTCAAGCAAGATTTCCCTCAGATAATAAAGCCTTTTACGGACAAACTAAACTCGGACCGCAAAAGCAGTCTTCAAATTAATTCAACGCATGGAGGCAATTATGGATAACCGTAATCAGAACAACCGCAACGAAAACAGAAACGAAAACCGCAATCAGAATAACCAGAACAATCAGAACAGTCAGAACAACAACCGCAGCGAAAACAAGAACGAAAATCGTAACCAGAACAACAGCAACAGATAACAATTTTAGCCAAATATTATTATAAGCCTGCCGCAATAATGCAGCAGGCTTATTTTTAAATTTCAAAACAAACAGATGGTGCAAAGAAATATAATACCTTTTGTTTAACATTCTTACCAGTAATACGATTCAGTGCATAGGCATACAATTCCATCTGCATCTTGTAGCTTTCAGCTCTGTCTGCTATCTGAGAACCAAAAACATTGTCGGTTTTAAAATCTACCAGCACAAGTTCACCATTCTCTTCAAAACAGCAATCCACGACACCCTGCAGCATAAGTTCATCCTGTCCACCATCAGGGTAGAACATTTCCGCCGGCGCAAGAACAGAAAACTTGAACTCACGCATCAGGTAGTTGGAACTAAGAACTCTTTTGCCAAGCTCGCTTTCGAAAAACGCATAAATCTTTGATGGCTGAACCTCATCTAACATTTGCTTCGATACAATTTCCAAATCAGCCAGTCTTTTCATTTCTGCTTCAACAGATTGAAGATCATGGCATCGTTCGAAGTCTATGTACTGCATAACAAGATGAGCAGCAGTTCCTTTCTCGGTGGCTGTCAGCTGCTTGTTCAATGCAAACTGCGGTCGTTTGAAAGCTGCCGATCCTGAATTATTAATACTTCTTCCCTGCTCTGACGCTTCGGCATCAAGATATCTGCCCTTAAGCGCAGAAGCAGTTACTTTGGCAGGCAGCCCAAGAACGTTTTTATAAGGATAAATGTAAGAAAAACGTTCCGAAAGGTCTTCAACAATTTCATTTTCCGGTTCTGCCGCTACTGCAGATTCATGAATTTCAAAACCATCGTTTTCCGGTTTAACAACAGAAATCCTCCAGAAAGACTTTTGCTTTGGAATACCAACATCATATCCAAGCAACTGGCGTCCCTCAGGTCTGCTCATAAACATATACAACAGCCATTTGGCGCAATTACCCGCATTTAAAAGAAGCTGCGGTTCAGCAGGTGAAGATGCTGACGACAAACAGGATCTCAGCTCGCGCTCTGCATTGTTGAATGATGCTGTCAAAATGAGACGTTCTTTGGCTCTCGTCATGCCTACATACAGAACACGCAGCTCCTCCGATAAGCTTTCACGTTTCATTCTCAATTCGCAAGCACGCCGCATTACTGATGGGTACTCTATCATTCTGTCCAGATCTCGAATATTACTGCCCACTCCAAGTTGACGATGGATAAGCATTGGACTCTGAGTATCTTTCATATTAAAACGCTTCGAAAGATCGCAAAGAAACACAACCGGATACTCAAGTCCTTTTGACTTATGGATACTGGTGATGGTAACAACATTGCCTTCCAGAGCGTCACCTGCTCCTACCAACTTATCGCCCTGTTCATTCAGTTTATTAAGTCTCGAAACAAAGCCAAACAAACCACGATATCCATTATTCTCAAAGGTCTGAGCATATTGATAAAGCAGAAGCAGATTCTTTCTCCGTAAGTCTCCCCTGTCCATAGCAGCGCAGATGGACACAATATCTGTTCTTACGAATATTTCCCAAATTAGTTCATCCGATGAAAGATCTTCAGCCAAAAGTCTTAGCTGCGAAAGACAATGGACAAAGCTGCTGCATTTCTCATCAAGTTCAGCTCTGTATTCGAGCGCAGTATAAAAATCAACATTAACGTCAGTTGTTCTTATTGCCGCAAGTTCGTCAGCTGTAAACCCGAATAACGGGCTTTTAAGAACAGAAATCAAAGGAATATCCTGATGAGGATTGTCGATAATCTGCAAAAGAGAAATCAGCATCGTTGCTTCTTCTGTATCAAGCAACCCAGAACTACCTCCAGAAAATGCAGAAGGAATTCCTCTCTTTTGAAGCTCAGAAATGTATACCTGACTGCGAAGCCCGGGTGCACGCATCAGGATAGCAATATCCCTGGGCTCAACTGGACGCATTCCCCCTGTTGCATCATCGTGGACGGTCTCGTTCTTCAGCATATACTCGATTCTCGAAGCCACATACATGGCCTCCGCTTGAGAACGCTCCACATCTTCATCATCTGATTCCTGCATATCAATAATACTGAACTCAACAGGTTTATCAGAAGCGGGGTCAAAGTCTGCTCCGCAGTACAGTTTCTCATTTTCGCCGTACTGCATTTCGCCAAACTCTTCAGACATTATATTCTCAAATACATCATTGACCGCATCAAGTACAGATGCTCTGGAACGAAAGTTTTTCGAAAGAATAATCCGTCTGCTTTCATCTGCCTTAGCAAAGTCACTGTCAGGAAATTTCTGATATTTTTCAAGGAAAATGGTGGGGTCAGCAAGTCTGAAACGGTAAATAGACTGTTTGACATCACCAACCATAAAAACATTCTGGCCATTCCGACTTACTGCGTTGATGATAGTATCCTGAATTTCATTTGTGTCCTGATACTCGTCAACCATTATTTCGCGGAATCTCTTTGATATACCGACGGCTGTTTCGGTGGCGGTTCCATCACTCTCAGTCAACAGCTGCAGGCATAGATGTTCAAGATCTCCGAAATCAACAGTACCACGTCTTCGTTTGATTGCCGAATAATGATAGTCCAAGTCAGCAATGACCGAAAACAGCCCGCGAACTACTGGAAGCTGCTTCTTGATGTCTTCTAACAGTTCTGAACGTTCAATATCAAAATAGGACACATACTTACTCCAGGCAGCCTTAAACCCTTTTCTCGTGTCCTGAAGGCGCTGTTTCAAGTCCTCATCCGGATACTTGACAAGCTTACCAAGTCTTGCAAATTCAAGATCACAGTTATTATAAGCTTCATCCCAGCCCGAATCCAAGGCTGCACGAAATGACTTCATCGCTCCAAGATCGCTCTGAAATGCGGGAAGATAGGCTTTTTCCAATGCTTCATCGCCCAATATTTGATTCTCAATAAGATCCTCGTAACGACGTATCCAAAATTCAATACCCAAAATACAGCTGTTGAGTATCTCACATTCCCACAAAGTATCTTCCGATTCAGCATTTTGCAGAACTGACAGTTTTTCTTCCATCCATTTGTTCATATCAGGATGAGTGCGAATCTTTTCGTAAGCATCAAAAACCGTATCGCAAAGTCGCTGATCATTATAGGTTGCAGAAAGGGTTTCGGTTAGTGCCACAAAGTCAGGATCATTCTCAATATTGGCATACCTGTGTTCCAACACTTCGTCCAGAGCCTTTGACAACAAAATCTTGCTTTCACTGTCTTCAAGCTGGCGAAAATCGGGAGTAATATCAACTTGCTGAGCATTTTCCCGAAGAATTGAAGCGCAAAATCCGTGGATTGTCATTATTTTTGCTGCATGAACAAGGGTAAGCTGACGACGAAGATGTCGGCTGGCATTCTGCTCAAGAAGTCTGCGACGTATCTCGTCTGTAATCTTTGCTCTGAGTTCTGCAGCTGCTGCTTTCGTAAAAGTGATAATGAGGAAGTCAGTGATTGAGGCAGGATCGTTTTCGTCTGTCATCATTTCCAGCAGTCGGCGGACAAGCACAAAAGTTTTACCGGAACCGGCTGCAGCTGAAACAAGCAGTGCGCCACCGCGGTTTTCAATTACGGCCTTTTGCTGTTTAGTAAGTTCAGGCATTTTCCAGTTCTCCTTCCTCAATAGATTCCCAGAATTTCTCTGCAGGGTATTTCTTCAGATATCTGAAATTCTTGCCATCATGACCGCAAACAGAAGCATAACGGCAGTATTTACAAGGATAATTGTCTCCGCTTTTATAAGGATCAGCAGAGATTTGACCACCGCTCAGCTCAGAAGTTAACTGATGAAGTGTCTTGTCGACAAATCGTGCCAGTTTTCCTAGCTGTTCGGAAGATGCAATACTATCTCGGGACATTTGACCATCTTTTTTCAGTTTGACTGGTAGGAACCGGAACTTGTCATCATGATTTTCCATAGCCTGCAGTATCTCAGGATCATCAATCAATAGGCCACTTCTGGTTAGTGCAGAATCCTTCATTGCCTGCAGTTCTTCCTCGGATACCGATCTGGAAGTTTTAATTATTTCATCCCTTGCAGGCATATAAATAACTCCTGCCGGGACAACTTCTTTTCCATAATATTTGCTTCCGCTGAACTGCAGTGCAAAGAGATAAATCAGCATCTGAAGTCCCATACCATAGCGAATGCTGGTGAAGTCAAAACTCTTCTTGCCGGTCTTGTAATCGACCACTCGAAGATACAATTTGTCGTCTTTGACATAACCATCCACTCTGTCGACAAAACCTACAATAGAAGATGATTTGCCGTTTTCATACACTTCAACAGGCCCAACTTCACTGCGATCATTGAAGGCAAGCTCGAAATCGAGCGGAACAAAATCAGAACTTGCAAGCTCATCAAAAACATTGTCAACCACAGCGCGAACACTCTTTTGAAGTCTTGCAAATAGATATCTGAATCGTTGACTTTTGTTGCCCAAACCTCCTGCCAGCTGGGTTGAAACATATTCTTCGGTCAGTCTGTCAACAATGGCCGGCAAAAGACTTTTATTAAATGACCTGAACCCACCGTTTTCACTGACCTGAGCGCACAGGTTTTCAAGTATGTAATGCACAAAAGTACCGTATTCCGGAGCTGCAAACTCAGCTGTCTCTCTTGCAGATGCTTTGAGACCGTATTCCATGAAATATGAAAACTTACAGGAATTGAATTTGTCTATCCTGGTAGCCGACAGTCTAATGCGGCTGCCATACAACAGCTCTGCACTAAGCTGTGACAGGCTGGCAAACTCCATAGCAGATGCTTCTTTTACAGCATTAAATCTGGCACACAACGCCTCATCTTTACTTATCCAGTTCAGTGCACTGGGGTTGTTATTTGTAAACGCAGTCTCAAAAGCAGTTTGCTCAGACCACAGCCTGTCCTCAATGCTGCTTCGTGTAACTGAAATATCAGGGAATAACGCTTTCAATCGCTGAACCACCATTGAAGGACGAAGTTCACTGCCATCATCACTGTACTCAGGATACGAAACCATCAATTTTTCGGTCGGACTAACAAAACAGCTGTGGATTATCCCCAGTTCTCTTTCAGTCCGTTCGTTAACGGCAGGAGCAAGTTCAATACCAAGGCTCAACAAATCTTCACGTTCATCTTCGGAAATGACACCTGAAGATGATGGTACTGACGGTATTGCAGAATCATTTGCCCCCAAAATGATGAGGTATTTAGTGTTTCTGAACCGCATTCGTGCAATCTCGCATATAGTAACGGCATCGTAATATACAGGGATTGTTCCTATATCTCCTGTGGAAACTGCCAGTTTAAACAGTTTTGCAAAATCTGTCGATGCCATATTATTGCCGAAAACCATTGAACTTGTCTGCTCGAGTATGTTGACCAATATATCCCACAATCCGGAACACTCGTCCGCTTCCCTGTCATGTCCATTTTCACGAAGCAGTTTTTCCTTATTCTCCAGCTTTCCGGGCAGATCAATGTCCAGCATAAACTCATAGACAGACATCACCATTTCGCTGCATGTTTCTGCAGAATTGAGCTTTTCTTCAAGCGTCAGCAACGGTGCAATTGCAAGGTTTCTCAATTCGTTAATAGTTTCCAGTTGTGCCAAAGATTCCTCGGTAGCCTCTCTGCCATAACCCTGAGGATCGAAAGTCCAATCTGATTTCCACTGAGAACCATGGATATTCCAGGTGATAACATAATTCTCAAGATTGTCGCACTGTTCGTGATTTAAAGTTGAGAACCCGGATTTCAAATATGAAAATACGTCTTCGTACTCATATCCGCCTACAACGCAGTCAATAGCAGAACAAACAACAGCAACCGCCGGCTTTCTTGCAATGTCTTCCTTATGGCTGAGATATACAGGCACATCAAATCTGTCAAACACCCTTTCAAGCATAAGACGATACTGATTCATGTCAGACACTGCGATGGAGATATCCTTCCATCTGGCACCGTTTAATGAAACAAGTTTTTTGCACTGTGCAGCTGCCCATTCACATTCCGCCGTCATTGATGACGAAACGGTCAGTTCAACAGCATTGCATTCGCCTTCAAAAGCACCAATGTCATAATTGAAAAGGCCTTTATCAAGCCAGTCGAATTCCGGAACATCACGCTGAATCGACGGCATTTTATCAACAGAGCATTTTATACCATGGCGGCTGGCCATTGATTTAAGGCGACGTATGGTCTCTCGCTGAAGATCATATATCTCATCGTCGTCACAAGTAATACAAACTGTCACATTTTCGGCGTGAGCTATGAGCTGATCGATAACATCTGATTCCAGTTTAGTAAAATCGGTAAAACAGTCTATGTAAAAGTCCTTACCATTTAACCAGTCGCACTCATTGAGTTTATATGAAAGCATTTTCAAGCGTTCAGTGGGATCTGCAAGGCCATTTTTTGTAACGGCATCGTAAGCATCTGAAATGATAGCAAGTTCCTGAAGCTTTTTTGACAGCATACCGTCGGTCTTTTCAGCTATCTGCTGCAAATCGTCTGAAGATACACCGTAGTTGCGCAGCTCATCCATTATTGACAGCATGTTTTCAAGATGATCAGGCCAGGAAGATACTGAGCCAAAGACTTTAAGTACCGGTGAAACTTCAGAAAGTGCACCGTTCATTGCCAGCAATCTGCCGCATTCGTCAAGATACTGAACAGCAAGTCCACCGGCATAGGAAAATACCCTGTTGGCAAGACGGGTAAAGCTCAAAACCTCTGCGCGAAGAGAGATATCATCTCCGCCAAGCTGACAAAGCTGTCTTTCGGCGTCATGGGAATACTGCTCCGGAACAATGAGTACCGAAGCTTTACCTCTGGATATTTCATTCATAATTCGACGTGTCTTGCCGCAGCCTTCACGACCGTAAATGATTCTGAGCATATTATCAACCGCGCCTTTCTGTTCATTCGGATTTATTATACATCATTTTTACCGACTGTACCAGTTCCATCAGTTTGAATTTAAGCACATACACCTGATTGTCACCTGTTATCAGTGCCACATCACCGTCATCAAGCCCCACAGCCATAGCCTGAGCCGTCAATTCTTCACTGCAGGAAGCCATACAAATGGGTGGAAAAACAACACACCACCAGTTTTTTCCGGCGCCCTCACCTATTGTTACCCGTAAAGATGTATAACTTCCGGCAGGAAGGGAAAAAGTGTCATATACCCTTGTATCGAAGTCCTCAAATCCAAGGCTGACTTTTACAGGATAATCATATCCTTTTTCATGTACCATTTTCTGGACAGCAGTTTCAATTTCATCAAGGTTAGCTTTAATTACCGTTTGCGCCTGCTGTGCATTATTACCCATGTTCAGGATTGCTGTCATTTCAAGCACACAATCCCGAACTTCAAGCTTCAATGCCTGATCTTCTTCGGAATCTGAGTTTGCTACAACATGGAGCCTTATAATGGTGTCTGACAGTTTTTGCGACTGAGCATTGGCTCCGCCTATAAGTACAGCTGCGATCAGCCCAACAATAAGGGCAATTTCAAAAGGTTTCAGTTTCATAAAAAATCACCGTCGATTCGTAGTTTAATACGATTATCGACGGTGATTCTGATTTCTATACAATCGATTATACAATCGATTTAGCAATAAATGTACAGGGATAGATTTCTTTAAGCCTTGCCGCTGCAACAACACAGCGTTCAGGATCATTAAATACCCCAAATACAGACGGTCCTTTTCCGGTCAACGACGCTGCCATCGCTCCATTTTTAAGCAAAAAATCCTTGATAACAGCTACATCCCTGCATAGTTCGATGGCCAAAGGTTCAAAGACGTTATAAATATGACAGCAAGCTTCTTTAAGATCACCCTTTTCGCAGGCAGAAACAAACGCATTGGTATCCGGTCTTCTTTCAATAATTCGACTGTCCAGCAGGCTGTACATCTGCCCAGCGCTGAAATCTACTGGCGGTTTACAAATAACGAACCAACATTCAGGAAAAGCATGCAAAGGCTTAACATGTTCTCCCCTGCCGCTTACAAGACAAGTCCCTCCACGGAGAAAGAATGGAACGTCAGATCCGATTTCGAGTGCAAGTTCATCGAGATCGTCCATACTAAGCGGACTGCCATACATGGAGTTGAGTTTTGTCAGCACAGCTCCCGCATCGGCACTACCGCCGCCAAACCCGGCAAAAATCGGAATCTGCTTTACAATATCGATTTCAATACCGGATGTCTTTATTCCGGCTTTATTGCAAAAAGCTTTAGCGACTTTCATTGCTAGATTGCTGTCATCACTGGGCATAATACTGCTGTCAGACCTGATGGACCATTGCTGACTGTCTGGTGTAATGGAAATAATATCGGAAAGACTGACGGTTTGAAATACCGACAAAATGTCGTGATAACCATCTTCACGTTTTCCAACAACATCCAGCGTCAGATTAAGCTTTCCGTTAGCTATAACCTTATTCACTTTATTTTGCGTCCTTCAAGGTAATAACGCTTGTCATGGGCTTCGCCCATGGAGAAAGTCTTTCTGGGAAGTACGCCGTCAAGGATAACTCCACGGAACAACGATGACTTCTCAATAGGAGGCAGCTTGAACCCGATAGTCCCTTCTGCCTTGCACAGAGAATTAACCACATCGTCGCCGTGAATGT
>JAZULX010000109.1:0-2989 GCA_045603325.1 Oscillospiraceae bacterium
TGTTTGACGGCATGGAAAACAGGCTGGCTCAGGTCATATTCGGCATACCTGCCGTGAAGGGTGTTGAGTTCGGCCGGGGGTTTGAAAGCGCACTGCTTCGCGGAAGCGAGAACAACGACCTCTTTGCTTTGGACGAAAACGGCAATATCGTAACCACCACCAACAACTGCGGCGGTATTTTGGGCGGCATCACCAACGGCATGCCCCTTACATTCAAAGCTGCCATCAAGCCCACACCGTCCATCAGCAAAGCCCAGCGCACTGTAAGCCTGAGCCAAATGACGGAGACTGAACTGGTGATCGAAGGCCGCCATGACCCGTGTATAGCCCATCGTGCGGTGCCTGTAATGGAAGCCGCTGCTGCACTGGTGATACTTGATATTTTGACGGAAGAAGGAAGATTGAAATGAATCTTGAGGAAATCAGAAACGGAATCGATGATATAGATGACGAAATGCTGCAGCTGTTTTTGAAACGCATGGATCTGTCTGCCCAGGTGGCACAGTATAAGGCGCAAACCGGCAAAGCCACTTTGGACAAAACCAGAGAACGCGCAATCCTGAAAAAAGTCTCCGAAAAGGCCGGCGACAAGGAAATGTATGCCTACCACCTGTATCAGACCATACTGCAGCAGTCAAAGGCTTTGCAGAACCAGCTCATTGCAGCACCTTCAAAGGTCAAAGCTCAGGTTGAACAGGCGTTGAACGCCGGGGAAGAAGTTTTCCCCAGAACAGGCATGATCGCCTGTCAGGGCACCGAAGGCGGCAACTCCCAGCAGGCGTGTGACAAGCTGTTCCCCAGAGGTCACCTTATGTATGTCAGCACTTTCGGCGCCGTTCTTGATGCGGTGGAGTCCGGGCTTTGCCAATTCGGTGTGCTGCCTGTTGAAAACAGTTCCAACGGTTCCGTCCGTGCCGTTTATGAGCTGCTGCGTCACCGCAAATTCTCTGTGGTTCGCAGTACACGTCTCTGGATACGCCACGAGCTGATGGCAAAACCCGGCACAGACATCAGCCAAATCAAAACCATTTACTCCCACGAACAGGCCCTTGGCCAGTGCTCGGCATATCTGGCAAACTTAAGCGGAGTCAAAACCGTGGCCTGCGCCAATACTGCAGTTGCCGCAAAAATGGTGGCAGAGTCCGACGACCCCACCGTCGCAGCCATTTCCGCACCCATCTGCTCATCCCTTTACGGTCTGGAAGTCCTTGCCGACCGTATTCAGGACAGCGAAAACAATTACACCCGCTTCATCTGCGTCACAAAGAACCCTGCCATTTACGAGGGTGCCAACCGTATCAGCCTTATCGTTGCCACCGGCAACACTCCCGGCGCCCTTTACGAAGTGCTGTCCAAACCTGCAGCTCTTGGCATAAACATGACAAAGCTGGAAAGCTGCCCGGTCACAGGCAGTGACTTTGAGTTCATGTTCTTTGTGGAACTGGAAGCGTCTGTCAAAGAGCCTGAGGTGCTGGCCATGCTGGAAGACATGGAACGCAGCTGCGAAAGCTTTGTGTTCCTGGGCAACTACACGGAAGTTTAGGGAGATGCGACATGAGTAAGGAAATCTACGGTCTCCTGGGCCGCCATCTCAGTCACAGCTTTTCACCTGTCATCCACACGGATCTTGGCTGCCCGAGTTATGACCTGATAGAACTGGAGCCGGAACAGCTTGAGGAGTTTCTGCAAAACCCGGATATCCGAGGCCTGAACGTCACCATGCCATATAAGCGCGACATTATAAAATACTGCGCAAAACTGTCTGAAGAAGCGGAAGCCATCGGCAGCGTAAACACCATATCCCGCCTGCCTGACGGTGGACTGCTGGGCAGCAACACCGACCTTCCGGGTTTTGAGTATATGGCAAAACGTGCAGGAATAAGCATGACAGGCAAAAAAGTCGTTATCTTCGGCAGCGGCGGTGCATCCCTTACGGTACAGGCAGCCGCAAAAAGGCAAAATGCCCGGCAGATAGTGGTGATATCCCGCAGCGGTCAGGACAATTACGAAAACCTCGACCGCCACAGCGATGGGGAAATCGTTGTCAATGCAACTCCCGTGGGCATGTATCCCAATGGGGGTCAAAGCCCTGTTGACCTGACGATTTTTCCCAAATGCGAAGGTGTGCTGGACGTGGTTTACAACCCTGCCAGAACAGCTTTGCTGCTCCAGGCGGAAAAACTGGGGATACCAAACTCCAACGGCCTGCCCATGCTGGTGGCCCAGGCTGTGTATGCCGAAAAGATTTTCGGACTGGATGTTGACGAAACGGCTACGGAGCGAATAGTCCAAAAACTCCGGGCGCAGACCGGCAATATTGTTATCATCGGCATGCCCGGCAGCGGAAAAAGCACTGTAGGTCAGGAACTGGCAAAGCTTACCGGCCGTGAAGCGGTGGACGTGGACGAAATGATAGTCAAGGCCGCAGGCATGAGCATTCCCGAGATATTTGCTTCTCAGGGAGAAGCTGCTTTCCGGGCCATGGAGAGGGAACAGACCGCCATAGCAGGAGCCATGACAGGAAAGATAATCCTCACCGGCGGCGGAGTGGTCAAAGACGACCGCAACCTTGACCCCCTGCGCCAGAACGGACGCATTTATCAGATAAGCCGGGATATATCCCTGCTGGCAACCGACGGACGTCCTCTTTCCCAGAACACCGACCTGACCGCCATGTTTGAAGAACGCGGGCCAATGTACGCAAAGTTCCGGGATGTGGAGATAGACAACAACGGCGATATCGCCGATACCGCCGCAGCTATTTGGAGGGAATATGAAACTTCTTGTAATTAACGGACCCAATCTGAACATGCTGGGCATCCGGGAACCTGAGATATACGGCAGTGCCACATATCAGGATCTGGTTGACATAATACAAAAAGAGGCCGATGCCATGGGCGTTGAGGTATCTTTTTATCAGTCCAATCACGAGGGTGATTTGGTGGATGCCATCCAGCAGGCTTACGGCAAAATTGACGGTATTGTCATC
>JAZULX010000110.1:0-2541 GCA_045603325.1 Oscillospiraceae bacterium
GGGTCCGATCCCCGTACGGGCCACCAAAAGTCGGCAGTTTTCGTCAGAAGCCTGCTTATTTTTACTTATTACTTCTTACTTATTCACTCTTCACTTTCTGCACAATGCCGATTTTTGAAAGTAAAAGGTAAGAGGTAATAGTGAATAATGAAAAAGTGAGATGCGAAAGTGGTACTCTTTATTGTCCAGTCCTTTGATTGATAAGTCGAAAGCCTTTGCGCTGCAAATTATTAAGGTATGTAACACAATCAAATCCACAAAGAAAGAATCCGTTTTGACAAACCAACTTATTCGTTCCGGGACAAGTATCGGCGCAAACATCCGTGAAGCTTTTTATGCCCACGGAAAAGCCGATTTCATTGCAAAACTACAAATTGCGTTAAAGGAATGCTCAGAGAGCGAGTATTGGTTGGAGTTGTTGATTGAAAGCGGATATTATGATGATACAGCTGTTCTTGATCAGTGCATAGAAGTAAAAAAGCTTTTGATCGCGTCCATAAATACAGCCAAGAGTAATATAAAATAAATAAAGCATACTGCAAAACAGACGATTTCAAACGCAATCGTCTGTTTTGTTTTGGACTGAAATGTGCCTTTAGCACGTTAAGTTTGCTTTGCGAGTGAAGTTACCTTCGATCAGTGAGGTTTTCTTTATATTCGGCTGATGATTTGCCATTTTGAATCTTGCCCGATGCTCGTTTACAGTTTAAAATATCTCCATGGAGATGATGATTATGAGCAAGTTTTTGACCCTTTATCCAGGAATTTACCTGCCCGAAGAGAAAAAAGCCATGGCTGAGTACCGGGCCAAAATCGAAGCTGTGAACAGCCGAACCGTGGATATTGGCGACGTTGTGTCCGGCAAGGTGGTGCTGGAAGCACCCGGCGGACCCTCTGTTGTCAACGTTGCCGAGGCTTCTGCCAAAAAAGTTAACCTCTGGGCACCTGACGATCCGATTTTCAGCGGCGAAAACGCCATCGCCTTCCCTACCTGCGCCATGCCCAACGGCGGCTTTTTCGGCGGTCTGACAGCCGGTTTCGGCGACGAAAAGTGCGTTCGTGAGCATCACCATTACTGCACCTTCCACAGACCTCTGCTGAACTCCGATACTCTGTTCATTGTGGTGGACAACATGGAGTTTTTCGATATTACACCTGCCTGCGGCAGCGAATACCGCACCTGGGCCATGCGCGGCACCGGCAAATACTACAACCAAAACGGCGAGCTGGTCATCACCCAGACCTGCGGTGCCAAGGAATGTTTCAAAATCTACGCCGATCCCGATGCACGAACCTGGAACGCCCGAATGGAGGACTTTGACTGGTCCAACCACGCTTTCCACCGGTACACCGATGAGGATTGGAACGCCATTGCCGAAATGTGGCAGGCTGAGCAAATTCGCGGCAGCCAAATCCTGTATTTTGAGGATGTTAGTGTTGGCGACACTCCCCTGCCCACCGTTGTGGGGCCTGTGACCGTTCCCGGCAAAATGCCTCTGGCCAACGGCCCGTCCATGTCTGACCGCTATGTGAAATCCCATTGGGACGAGGCCAAAAGTGACTGGGTTCGTGACGAATTCGGCATCTGGCACGTTCCTGCCGAAGAAACAAAGGAGCTGGAATCCCAGATACGTCCCGGTGGCCCTCCTCCCAGAAAGCCAAAACCCGAAGGCGAAAAGGAACCTATCGACAACTCTCCCCCTGCCATCCGAGGCAGAGCTTCTTTTGAAAACTACACCGGTCGTGACGCTGCCGTTCAGGCAATTTTCAACTGGATGGGCGAACACGGCACTCTGACCGCTCTTAGCTGGTGTATCGGCTCTGAACCGATGATGGAGACTCACAATATCCCTGCCCATCCAAACCGTGTCAGCAGTTTTTTGAAGGTTCCCGGCATGGAAGATCGTTTTACCGACATCCACGGCGAAGCAGGCGACCTGATAATCAGCCGTATATATGTGACAGGCAAGAACGATGAAACCTCCACCGTTGAAATCACATGGTGGACGGAAACCATCGAAGGCCAGATATTCACCGAAGGAACGGCGGAAGTGGTATTGCCGAAGAAACAATGATGGTTGTAGGGGCGACCCCTAATCCCTAAATCCTAAATCCTAACCCCTGTAAAAACAAAAAAGGCTGCCTTCCGGCAGCCTTTAATTTGTTTTTACTTATTATCTACCTCGTACATATGCTTGACAAGGTCGAGAGTTTTCTGAGCGTAACCGGCTTCGTTGTCGTACCAGGCAACAAGCTTGACAAACTTGTCGGTCAGAGCGATGCCTGCCTTGGCGTCGAAGATGGAAGTACGGGTGTCGCCCAGGAAGTCGGAAGAAACGACCATATCCTCGGTGTAGCCCAGGATGCCCTTCAGGGGGCCTTCGGAAGCAGCCTTGACTGCGGCGCAGATTTCGTCGTAAGTGGCGCCCTTGACCAGCTGAACGGTCAGGTCAACAACAGAAACGTCCAAAGTGGGAACACGCATGGACATACCGGTGAGCTTGCCCTGCAGTTCGGGAATGACCTTGCCAACGGCCTTTG
>JAZULX010000111.1:0-10614 GCA_045603325.1 Oscillospiraceae bacterium
AAAGCAAAAACACGGCAGCCCATAAGGACTACCGTGTTTTGGTCCGAGTGACTGGATTCGAACCAGCGGCCTCTTGGACCCCATTCAAGCGCGATACCAAACTTCGCCACACCCGGAAATCAGCCCCGTTATAATATCACAAGGTTTTCAAAAATGCAAGCCTTTTTTTAAAAAATTTTGTAAAATCCAATTTTATCGAAAAATGGGATTTTGAACTATAGTTTAACCCCCGGAAGTGAGCAGCTTCCGGGGGTGCTTTGGGGATATGAAAGATAATCAGTTATTTTCGTCGAAATCTTGGATTTCGTCGGATACAGGTTCGGGAGTCCCCTCTTCCTGCTGAGCAAGAATGGGATCGACAAGATACTTCTTAATAAGCGGATATGTTGCAAATACTCCAAGATAAGAAGTAAATGAAAAAATCAGGCATGCAAGAATGGGAATTTCGAGCATGGAGAAAGTTATAATGAGTATGATAGTACCAACCCAGAGAACACAGTTCACAAGGGATACGCCAACGTTGCGGAATATTCCGATAAACGAAAGCAGCCAGGCATTTTTGAAAATATCAAATACCGAAAGATTGACGGTTACTATCATCTGATATATGTATCTCTTCATGAATCCGTAGAATATGAAGAAAAGGATCGAGAGATACTTTGCTATACGCATCATGCCTTCACCATTAGCATATGCCAGATTGTAGAACACAACAAGGCAAACGATTATATCAAGGATTCCAAAAAACAATCCCTGACGGAAGTTTTCTTTTGCCTTATCAAACATATCCGACAGCCAGGAATGACGTTCATTGGTAAAGTTTCGCAGTACGTAAGTCATGCCGGCCTTGGCAGGCCCATAGCATATTACCGAAGCAACAAGCAGAATGATCTGAATAAAGACCGGGACATATTCAAAGTACATCATCGAAAGATGAAGTATAAGAGTATAAATGTCACCAAGCACTATTCCCGCAGCTTCAAGCGCTTCTACAGAATTCTGATACACAAATACATAAATATACATGATGACAGGCAGCAGTATAAGGAAATAAACAAGGTTGAGTTCAAGATATTTCCAGAACTTTCTGCCATACAGTTCAAAGAATCTGACAGGAGCAATTTTCTGAGGCTCGTCCTTTTCCACACCGGGGCCTGGTTTATAAAACTTTTTTGAATTGAAAAACAGCGACATTGGAACACCTATGCTTTCGGATGATACTTGTTATATACGTCTTTGAGATGCTGATTAGCCAGCTGGGCGTATATCTGAGTGGAGCTGATATCAGCATGTCCAAGCATTTCCTGGATAGATTTCAGGTCGGCACCGTTTTCGAGCAGATGAGTAGCAAAGGAATGACGCAAAGTGTGGGGCGTAATATCCTTTTCTATCTGTGCTTTTTCCTGATAGTGCTTGATAATCTTCCAGAAACCCTGACGCGTCATGCGTTCACCATTCATGTTAACAAACAGAGCAGTTTCATGCTCGTTGGCAATCATGTTGGGACGAATGTTTTGGATATAATCCGTAAGAGCTTTGATAGCACCGGGATAAAGCGGAATAATTCTCTCTTTTGATTTGCTGAAGCAGCGGATAAAACCTGCTCCCAGGTTAACACTCGACTCATCAAGAGAAATCAGCTCGGTAACACGAATGCCTGTGGCATACAGCAGTTCAAGCATAGCCTTATCACGATACCCTTTCATATCGGTGCATTTAGGTTGCTGCAAGAGCAGTTCAACCTCCTGACCGGTGAGTATCTGAGGCAGCTTTCTTTCAACTTTAACAGCAGTAACATTCTTGCAGGGGTTGGTCTCAACAACTCCAAGAGTAATAAGGTAAGCATAAAAGCTCTTGATCGAAGCAACGCTTCTGGTAACAGTGGCAGCAGACTTGCCTGCTTCGGTGAGTTTTTCAAGATACTCTGCAATAACATCTCTGTCTGCGTCGACAATATCGGCAGCACCGGTACGATCAAGATAATCGTTGTACTGACGAAGGTCGCGCATGTAAGAGCTCAAAGTGTTAGCCGACGCATTTTTTTCAGTTTTAAGGTATTCCTCATACTTTTTCAGGTAATCCTGCATCCCTAACGTCCTCTCCGCGGCAACAGCCGCATTGAATTTCAGGCAAAAGCTCGAAATTGCTCATGCACAAAACATGCGCAGCAATAACGGGCATAGATACATATCTGCCAATACTGCCGGAATAAGCAGCATCAGATATCTGACGGATGATTTGCCGTTATTTATTCTGTCGCGTCCCATGAAGCCGTTTATGGCCAGTAACAGCATACAGGGCAGCGAGAAAATACACGATGGAAGTAAAATACACAAACCGGCAACAAAAGCCGGTATTCCGGAAACTACCGAAAAACAACCGATCAAAAAGGTCATTAAAAAACCTTTTACCGCAAAAACGGGACCAATAAAAAGTTTCCCGAAAGAAGACATGCTGAGCAAAAAAACTAAAATCGGCAGCTTCCCTACCGAAGAAACGCTGTTAATAAGCTGTTCAAAAGTAGTAAGACTTATGTTTCTGTTTAGTAATCCGTCTGTAACTCTTTCAGCTGCAGCCAAACCATTGCCGGACAAAGTAGAAGAAACAAAACGCCCAACAACGCATCCACAGACAAACATAACAGTCAAAAACAGCAAATAAGGAAGCTCGTCCCCGATAGATTTATATCTTGTCATAACGTTCACCTCATATAATCAATATGAGACAACGATATAAACAAGAACTATTTACCTAATTCATAAGCGCGTTTAGTACATCTGCCAACCGCTTCAGCAATCATTGATTCAAAATTAAAATCATCAAAGGCAGACAAAGCAGCGACAGTGGTACCTCCCTTTGAAGAGACCTGAGAAACCAATTCTGCAGCTGACCTGCCACTATTAAGAAGCATTGATGCAGAACCAGCCATAGTATTGGCAGCCATTTCAAGAGCTGTGTCAGGATCAATACCAAGAGAAACAGCTGAATCAACAATGGCTTGAACAAATCTGAAGAAAAAAGCAGGAGAAGAACCGCTGACAGCAATAATCTCATTCATCTTATCTTCAGAGATATAATAAACCTTTCCGGAGCAAGAGAATATTTCAGAAACTTTATCAAAAATTTCATCAGGAACAGCTTCATTTTTACAGATAGCTGTGGTACCATTGCTTACAAGAAGCGGTGTATTAGGCATCGTTCTTACAACATAAGCGCCCGGGCACTTACCGCTGATATACTCAGTGCTCATACCGGGAGCCAAAGAAACGAGACATTTTCCTGCAACATAAGGAGAAATCTCATCAAGTACCTCATCATAATTCTGAGGCTTAACAGACAAAATGATTATGTCACCAAACTCAGCGGCTTCAACGTTATTTGCAGTGACGCGAACCTGTAAAGCTTCATACTTCACAAGCTTGCTTTCCCTTCTGTTAGAGAACATGATCTCAGAATTGTTGTAAAGCAATTTTCTTGACACGCCCGCAAAGATTGCATCAGCCATATTTCCTGCGCCAATAAAGCTAAGCTTCGTCATATTAATAAGTTCCTCAATTGACATAATGCTTTGTGAACATAATATATCGCAAATTATGTTATTTTTCAAGGAAAATCAACGCCTTTTATATTTTTTTGTTAATTATGGCTAATGTATTATGTCAACTTCACTTATCTTGTTTCTTGCAATTTATCAGTCGACATTTCAATTCTGACACTGTGTATCCCAATATCTAGTGTTGCTGCACGTCTGTAAAGTACTATTGGTTGCATGCTATATTTCCGTATTTTTAAGTACTTTAAAATCTTGTTTTACTTAAAATTTTTAATTAAAATCGTCGCATTTATGCAAGATGCACAAATGCGACGTTTTTTACAAAAGGGTTACAATACCATTTTCGGATGTTACAAATGGTTTACAGCAATTAATTGTTATCTAATTTTATGTTTTCGTCCACCAACGAGACCGGCTGCCGTTCCTGCTGTTATGCATGATCCGATTATTATAATCGAAGGCTCTCCCCTGCCTTTGAAGAACAAAGATCCGATAAGCAGCACCAGAACGGTTATTATTGAAACAGACAGTCCGCTTATTAAAGTTTTGCTCTGCAATTTATTTACCGCAATTACTGCAGCTATAAATGTCATTATGATTATGACTACCGCAGAACCAATTTCTGACATTTCCGGTGGCAGACTTTCGCTTTCAATCAGTAGAGAAATCAGGAACAACAATATTACCGTAATAACAAGCGCAAGCAATGACATAATAACAGATACTTTTAATCTAATGATTATTTCCTGCTTTCCCTCAAGTTCGCTTTTACGCATAAAACACCCTCCCGTCATAGATCTTGGTACAATCTATTACTTGAGAGGGTGTTTTATTCTTGCATGCAGTTTACTGTTCAGTTGTCTGGGTTCCCTTGGTAGAGATAGCCCAGCGAGAGAACTGGATGCGAACTTCGTCAGCACCGGTTTCGATGGTGATCAGGTCGTCCTTAATGTGGCAGATCTTGCCAACGATGCCGCCGATAGTGGTGACTTCGTCGCCTACTGCCAGGTTGTTACGCATATCATTCAGCTGCTGTTTCTTCTTTTTCTCGGGACGGAGAAGCAGAAAGTAGAAGATGACGATAAGGATTACGAATGGCAGAAGTGTTGCCATCAGAGAAGAAGTTTCGGCTCCCATGGTTTTCCTCCTAATAGTAGTTCAATATGGCTATTATATTGATTATATCTTTATATTTCAAGTGTTTTTTACTATTTATATCCTTCGCGACAATTTTTCTGAGTATTTTTCTCTGAAATCTCCGAATGTGCCGTTATCAAGTGCATCACGAATACGTTCTGCCAATTTGTTATAGAAATAGAGGTTATGATAAACAGAAAGTCGCATAGCCAACATTTCATCTGCTTTGAAGAGATGACGAATGTAAGCTCTTGAATATCGGCGGCATACGGGACAGTCGCATTCGGGGTCAATGGGACTGGAATCTGTCTCGTATTTTGCGTTTTTCATATTGATTGCACCGGACCAGGTAAACAACTTGGCGTGTCGGGCGTTTCTGGCGGGCATAACACAGTCAAAGAAGTCCACACCTCTTGCTACGCCTTCAATGATGTTGGAAGGAGTACCGACACCCATGAGGTATCTGGGCTTATCTTCGGGCATATAAGGCTCCACAGCATCAATGATACGGTACATTTCTTCAGTGCTCTCACCTACTGCAAGACCGCCGATGGCGTAGCCTGGCAAATCATATTTTGCAATCTTTTTCATATTATCAATGCGAAGATCGGCATATGTTCCGCCTTGATTGATGCCAAACAGCATCTGTCCGGGGTTAACAGCATCAGGCATCTGACGTCTGCGTTCGATCTGATCCTTGCATCGGCCGAGCCAACGGTATGTTCTTTCGCAGGATTGCTCAACATAGGAACGCGGAGCAGGGTTTTCAACGCATTCGTCAAAAGCCATTGCAATATCGGAACCCAGGTTGGACTGAATATTCATGCTTTCTTCGGGACCCATGAAGATCTTTCTGCCATCAATATGGGACGAAAAGCTTACGCCTTCCTCTGTTATTTTTCTGAGTCCTGCTAAAGAGAACACCTGAAATCCGCCGCTATCTGTAAGAATAGGACGATCCCAGTTCATGAACTTATGAAGACCCCCCATCTTTTTGATCACTTCGTCACCGGGACGAAGATGGAGATGATATGTGTTGGACAGTTCAACCTGACAACCGATGTTTTTCAGATCATAAGCTGACAAGCCACCTTTAATTGCAGCCTGAGTGCCCACATTCATAAACACAGGCGTTTGCACAGTACCGTGAGGAGTCTCAAATGTTCCTCTGCGGGCTTTATCTTCTTTTTTCAATAATGTAAAACTCACGATATTTCTCCTGTTCTAACTGATAAACATGGCATCGCCAAAGCTGAAGAAGCGGTAACGTTCACGAACGGCTTCTTCATAGGCAGCAAGAGTTTGCTCCTTTCCCGCAAAAGCCGACACAAGCATAATCAGTGTGCTTTCAGGCAGATGAAAGTTTGTTACCAATGCATCTATTGCTTTGAAATTGTATCCGGGATAGATAAAAATATCTGTCCATCCGGAACGTTCAACAAAAGTACCGTCATTGTTGGCAAAAGATTCAAGGGTTCGGCAAGTTGTGGTGCCGACAGCAACAATACGTCCGCCGTTATTCCTGGTCTCATTCAAAATATCTGCCGTCTCCTGAGGAATAACACAGTATTCGCTGTGCATCTTATGTTCATTGACATCCTCTACCTTAACAGGGCGGAAAGTGCCGATGCCAACATGGAGCGTTAGATACGCAAGTTTTACACCTGACTTCTCAATTTTTTCAAGCATTTCTTTAGTGAAATGCAAACCGGCTGTTGGAGCAGCTGCAGAACCAACTTCCTTTGAGTAAACGGTCTGATATCTCTCGGGATCATCCAAACGTTCCTTAATATAAGGAGGCAAAGGCATGTTTCCAAGACGCTCCAATACTTCGAGGAATATTCCGTCGTAGTCAAAACGGACCAGTTTGTTTCCGCCTTCAAGACTATCTATAACTTCTGCTTTCAGCTGTCCATCTCCAAAGCTGAGTTTCTGACCGGGCTGAGTCTTTTTTCCGGGCTTTGTCATACATTCCCAGCATTTGTTGCCCATGTCACGCAGCAGAAGAACCTCCACATGGCCACCGCTGGGATCGCGCACACCAAGAAGCCTTGCGGGAAGAACTCTGGAATTGTTCATAACAAGGCAGTCTCCGGGTTTCAGCATATCAATAAGATCGTAAAAATGGTGATGTTCGGTCTTTCCGCTGGCTTTATCAAGTGTAAGAAGTCTGGAAGTGTCACGTTTTTCGATAGGTGTCTGAGCAATCAGCTCCTGAGGAAGATCATAGTAGAAATCACTTGTTTTCAATAGTATATCCTCGCAGAAGTTTATCTTAACCGATTGTAACACCGGTAAAATAGAATTTGATTATTTCGTCATATGTTTTGCCAAGTTCAGCCATTGCCTTTGCGCCATACTGGCTCATGCCGACGTTATGGCCCCAACCGCTGCCAATTATTACGTACTTATCTGAACTGAGAACAGTACCGGTAGAAGAATCGGTCTGGGTTACGGCTTTAGCAATCTGGCCGCTTCCGGTAATTATACTAAGATTCCCGGAAGACTGAACAACACCGCTTGATGTAAGTATGGAATAGCTTCCTGAAGAGACAGAGTTGCTGCCATCATTAACGAAAAGTGCATTGGACGATGAAGCATCCACAGCTTCACCAGGTGCATATATTTTATAATGACGGCTAAAGAACTTACCGCTTGATGAGTTTTCAAAGATTCCTCTTGTATCGTCACCGGTGACGACAATTGTATTGCCGTTTTTAGTTGTAAAAGTAAGCTCGTTAACATTTCCCGTAGCAGAATACTCGGTAACTTCAACATGAGCAATGCCGTTATTGCTGTATCCTCTGTTATTGAGAATGGTTGCAAAATCATCCAATGAATAATAATAGGTCCAGCTGGCATTGGGATTTGAGGTTTCCTGTTCATAAGGGTCTGTTTTTCCAACAAGATAGCCTCTTTCGCCACCCCATGTGTTAAAGGAGCTTTCTGTTGCGCCACCATCGGAAGAGTGGAAATATGCTTTTATGACCTCGCCGTTATAGTAAATACACTGACCGGAGGTTTCTTCAACAGCCTGCCTTATAACAGCCTCATGACTTCCCGAATACACACCTCTGTAAACCTGACAAGAAGTTGTGGGACAAACGTCAAAGGTTTGATGATTATTGCAGGAAACAGCGTAACTTCTTGCACAAAGAGCCTGTGCTTTAAGGGCTTCCAAGGGCCATGAAGCACTCATTTCATATGCAATGACACCTGCTGCATAGTCATCAATATCAACGAAATTCATAACAGTAATGTCATTACCCTGAGCTCTTGTATATTGGAAACCGCCGTGGTATTTATACCCTTTAAACCAGGTAACAGCCTTTTCGTTCTTTGACACAGGCATAACAGCAAAGTTCGAAAATTCCTTATAATCAAATTCAAAAATGATATCAGTTGTAGTAATTTTACATACAGTGATACAGGTGGTGCTCTGACCCACAGCAGATGCACCGGAATATCCGGAAGCTGCGTTTTGAGCTTGTTCTGCAGATGCAAAATTACCTATTCTTACAACAAATCTGCCGTTTTCATAAGCAGGAAAAGCATTATCATATTTCAGAGAGGCATTGTAAGCTTCATCATAATTGCCGTATGTATCGGGAAGCTGAACGTGCCAAGCACCCAGCAGACTGCCGGTACCATCTTCATTGTAAACAGAACCGTTCAGATAAAGGTTCATGTCTTTAGCCATGGTTATTGCAGTAACATCGGTATATGCCAAAGAAACAAACTTATACTCACTATCGAAATATCCGAACTCAAAACCGGAGCCAACATAGTTCTGCAGATTTGCAGTTGGCAGTGCGTCGTTGGCGTAATACAAACCCACACGAATAATATCGTGATCATTATCGGCAACAATTTGTGTGTTGGTTTTTGCAGGAATTGATTCATTATTCACATTATCTGACAGAACAATATCTGCTGCAGAAACGGTGGTAAAAACGGTATTAAGACAAACAATCATAGAAAATAGAAAAGCAAATACTGCTGATCGCTTTGTTTTTAGACTATGTATGAAAAATCCAATCATTATGGCCTCCATTTTTGGTTGCGTTGGCAAGGGTGGAATCATTGACACAAATTTTGTAATATGTTAACATTAAAATTAATAATTGAGAATACTGAAACTTTTTCCAAACCTAGATTTTGCAGGGTTTCATTCCTGTATTATATTACATAATCCCTGATTTGGGAAGTGTTATGATAACCAAAAATGGTGTTCAGTTAATCAATTACACTGTAAACTAATTGTTTTTGAAGGAGCATTACTATAATGAATAAGTTCAAAGTCGGTATTGTCGGTGCAACCGGTATGGTTGGTCAGCGTTTTATAACTCTTATGGACGGTCACCCCTGGTTTGAGACCGTTGTGCTTGCTGCCAGCAGCAGAACCGCCGGTAAACCGTACGGTGAAGTCATCTCCGGCAGATGGAAGATGGATGTTCCCGTACCGCAGTGGGCTGAAAACATGGTCATCATGAATGCAGATGCCGATGCTGAAAAAATCGCCGGTATGGTTGATTTTATCTTCTGTGCCGTTGATATGAATAAAGATGAAATCAGAGCCCTCGAAACAAGATACGCTCAGCTTGAATGTCCTGTAGTATCCAATAACAGCGCACATCGCGGTACTGCTGATGTGCCTATGGTAATTCCTGAAGTCAACCCTGAGCATATCAAGGTAATCGACGATCAGAAGAGACGTCTCGGAACCAAGCGTGGTTTTATCGCTGTAAAGTCCAACTGCTCCATTCAGAGCTACGTTCCCGCACTTCATCCTCTGATGAAATTCGGTGTCAATAAGGTTCTGGCTTGTACTTATCAGGCTATTTCCGGTGCCGGAAAGAACTTCGAAACCTGGCCCGAAATGGTCGACAACCTTATCCCCTACATCGGCGGTGAAGAAGAAAAGTCCGAACAGGAACCCATGAAAGTATGGGGCAAAGTCGAAGGCGGCGTTATAGTTCCTGCATCCAAACCCGAAATTACCACCCAGTGCCTCCGTGTTCCTGTAACCAACGGTCACATGGCTGCCGTCTTTGTAAGTTTCGACAACTGTCCCGACATTGAAGAAGTCAAGGAAATTTGGATGAACTATAAAGGTCGTGCTCAGGAGCTTGACCTGCCCACTGCCCCCAAGCAGTTCCTTCATTACTTCGAAGAAGACAATATGCCTCAGACAAAGCTTTGCCGCAACCTCGAAAACGGCATGGCCGTATCAATTGGCCGTTTGAGACCCGACACCCAGTATGATCTCAAGTTTGTTTGTCTGTCCCACAACACTCTTCGCGGTGCTGCCGGCGGTGCTGTGCTTCTTGCCGAGCTGCTCTGCGCAGAAGGTTACATCGACGCTATCCACTGATTTGCTGAAAGGAGTTTTAAGCTATGAAAGAACCTATTTTTACCGGAACCTGTACCGCACTGGTCACTCCCTTTAAGGGCGATTTCATCGATTTTGAAAAACTGGGTCAGCTTATCGACCACCAGATAGAAAACGGCGTTTCCGCCCTTGTTATTTGCGGCACCACAGGTGAAGCATCCACCCAGAGCATTCCTGAGCATCTTGCAGCTATCGACTATGCTGTAAAGCACGCTGACGGCAGAATTAAAATCATTGCCGGTACCGGCAGCAACGACACTGCTCACGCACTTAAGATGTCTGACGCTGCTCAGATATCCGGTGCCGATGGCCTTCTTCTTGTTACCCCTTATTACAACAAGGCAACTCAGAAAGGTCTGTATGAGCACTATATGTACATTGCAGACAGAGTAAAGATCCCTATGATCCTTTACAATGTTCCCGGTCGTACCGGCGTTAGTTTCACTCCCGAAACCTACAAGAAGCTGTCTGCCCACCCTCTTATCAACGGCATCAAGGAAGCTTCCGGTTCCACCGGTATAGTTGCCAGAAC
>JAZULX010000112.1:0-11123 GCA_045603325.1 Oscillospiraceae bacterium
TGGATATTTCGCTGACTCCCGTTATCCGGGCATGGGGTTTTCTTGGCGGTGACTATCGGATACCCGACGATGCCGAGCTTCAAAATCTGCTGGAAAAGGTGGATTACTCAAAAATCGAAGCAGGCAGCGGCACCGTTACCCTGCCCGAGGGTATGGAAATCAGCTTTGGTGCCGTGGCCAAGGGTTACACAGGCGACCTGCTGATGGAGCTTTTCAAAAATCAGGGCATTGAGTCGGCCATCGTCACCCTGGGCGGAAACGTTCAGGCTCTCGGTCTGAAACCCGACGGCAGCAAATGGAACGTGGCTGTTCAGAATCCTTTCGGCGACGGCAGTCTGGGCATGCTGCAGGTGGACGGCAAAGCCGTGGTCACCTCCGGCGGTTACGAAAGATATTTCGAGCAGGATGGTGAAACCTACTGGCATATCATCGATCCTTCAACCGGCAAGCCTGCCAAAAGCGGGCTGGTTTCCGTCACCATCGTGTGCGACAGCGGTGTCACTGCCGACGGATTATCCACCGCCCTGTTCGTTATGGGTCTGGACGGTGCCATTGAGTACTGGAAAACCAACGGCGGTTTCGACGCAGTGCTGGTGGATGAAAACGGCGGTGTGTATGTGACCGAGGGTATTGCCGACGATTTTGCGCCTGAAAGCGGATATATGCAAATTATAATTAATTAGCGTCGTCGAGGACACCTTCCCATACAATCAATAAAAAAAGTGCCGCAAATTAAGCGGCACTTTTCTTTTTCAGCGGTTTCAGTTCACTTATCAGCACTGCGGCAAAGATAAGGGCAAAACCGATATACATTCTGGCGGTCACCGGCTCGTGGTAGAAGATGACGGAGAAAAGTACTCCGAACACGGCTTCAAGAGACAGCAGTATGGAAGCTGCTGCGGCAGGTGTTCCCTTTTGCCCCACGGTCTGCAACAGCAGAGCAATGGCGGTGGAGAATACGCAAAGGTATCCCAGTCCCAGCCATGTGGATGCAGGCAGCGGCATGGCAGGCGGAGCTTCGGTGGCCAGTGCGGTGACAAAGCTGAAGCATCCCACGAAGAAAAACTGGATGATGGTCAGCAAAATCGGGTCGCGCTCTTTCGTAAAGCTGCCCAGGAACAGGATATGTACGGCGTAGAACACACCGCAAAGCAGGGTGAGCAAATCTCCGATGCCCATGGTCAGTTGTTCCGTCAGGGATACGAACCCGATACCGATTATGCAGGCAAAGGCAGCGATAATGTTGTTCCTGTCCGGTCTGTCTTTTGTAACTGCCCAGCCGAAAAACGGCACCAGCACGCAGTACACCGCCGTCAGAAAGGCGTTTTTGCCGGGGGTTGTGTAGATAAGTCCCACGGTCTGGACGTAATAGGCAAGGAACAGCATCAGACCCACCACTGCACCCTTTTTGATATAGTCAAAATTAATCTTTTTGAGTTTTTTAAAAAACACGCAGGACAGCACCACTGTGGCGCCCCAGAATCGTGCCACCAGCAGCCATGCCGTGGGCACATCGTCCACGGTGTTTTTCATTACCACGAAGGCACTGCCCCAGATAACGGTGGCTATGAGCAATGCCGCCCTGTATAAAATATCCTTGGTTTTCATTTATTGTCCTTCCTGAGGGTTTCAACGACTTTTTCGTCCGGTGTAACATAGGCCGTGCGGTAGGTTTCGTAAATCACCATACCGGGCTTTGCGCCGTTGGGTTTTTTGACAAACTTCACCGGAGTATAGTCCACCGGTACGTTTTTGCCGTCCTTGGCCTGGGAGTAGTAGGCCGCAAGAATGGCAGCTTCCGTCACCGTCTCATCGTCAGGCTGCTGACCACGGCAATGGATTATTACATGGCTGCCGTGGATCTTCTGGGTGTGGAGCCAGATATCGCTTTTGAAAGCAGTCTTGGTGGTAAGCTCATCGTTCTGGGTGTTGTTGCGGCCAACGCTTATCTCAAATCCCGAACTGGAAACAAAGCTCATGGGCTTCGACTTGCGGAACTTTTCCTTTTTGTTGGTTTTCTGGCTGCGGACATATCCGCCGGACACCAGTTCCTGCCGGATCTCCTGCAGCTCTGTTTCGGAACCGGCACGGTCGATCTCGTCCAGTACGCTGCCCAGATACTCCAGCTCTTTCTCACCGTCGGCAATAAGCCCGGTGAGATATTTTTCGGCATTTTTCGCCTTGGCATAGGCCTTGTAATACCTTGCGGCGTTCTGCTGGGGGCTGAGTTTCGGGTCAAGAGCGATCTCAACATCGGCTCCGTCGGGGTCGTACAAATCCGTTACGGTCACCGACGATCTGCCCTTGACGCAGGCGCCAAGATTGGCCATCAGCAGGTCACCTTTCTGGCGGTCACGCTCACGGTCGGCAGTGGCTTCCAGTTCCCTGCGCTGATTTTCAACTCGTCTGGCAGTGCGGTCATGAAGATTGGTTATGGTTTTGCGCAAAGCGGATGACCTGCTGCGCATGCGCTCACGGCTGTCACGCAGGCCGTAAAAGCTCTCGGTCAGCTGAGAGAAATTGTCGTATGTCTTGTTTACATAAAGTCCTTCATACTGCCCTATTTCGGTATAGCAGATGTCCTTGGGCGACCCCTCTGAGTCCACCAGCATAACGGGGGTTTTTGCCCCCTGAGCAACGAACTCAAAAAAGCTGAAAAGCTCTGCTGCAAAGCGGTCTTTCCTCGCTTTGTCCAAAGAGTCCAGTCTTGCGTCCACTTCACCGAAAAAGCGGAATGCAAGTTCCCTGCAAAGCAGCGGCGGCAGCGCAGAAAAGGTTGACATAATCCATTTATCTGCCTGAACTCCGGCCGCTTCGTCCAAAAGGCTGCGTATCTGCTCAAGGCTCACCTCGTCGGGCTGCAGTTTTTCCTGTTTTTCCGGCAGGCGATAGAACATTCCCGGCAGCACGGCACGTTTTGAGGTCATGTCACCGTCGGCTCGACGGACGGAATCTATGATTCTTCCGTCGCTGCCCACCAAAATCAGGTTGGACTGGCGTCCCAAAGCTTCAAACACAAGCTGTTTTTCTGTCAGCTCGCCCATTTCGTCCATGGACTCAAGCCTGATTATCAGCACACGCTCCAGTCCCGGCTGGGTGATGTCCTTGATTCTGGCGCCACCAAGATGCTTCCGCATCAGCATGCAGAACATGGGCGGAGTTATGGGGTTCTCCACCGCCATTTCGGTAAAGTGAATCCTCGGTGCGGATGGATTGGCGGATATGAGCAGTTTTTTGTTGCCCTGAGGTGTGCGAAGGCTGAATATCAGCTCGTCACGCTCGGGCTGGTTTATCTTGTCTATCCTGGAGGTGGGCAAAACTTCGGAAAGTTCGTCTTTCAGGGCAGACATATACACGGCATCAAAGGGCATGCTCACCCTCCTCGCTCATTATAATATCAAACAGCTGGCTTATTCTGTCTTTTCTGCCTTTCAGCCACAGCCAGCCAAACAAAGCTTCAAGACCTGTGGCTTTGCCGTACTGGCCGGGAGTTGCGTTTTTCGGCACTGCATGGACATGGGTGTTGCGTCCGCGTTTGAACACGCCCACTTCTTCCTCCGTCAGGTGCGGCATTATTGTATCAGCAGCCTTTGCCTGGGCAGGAGCGCTGACATAGCTCACCGTCAGCCGATGCAGGTCGGAGCTTTTTGCAAGACCGCTTTCCAGCATACTGGTGCGCACCAGCAGTTCATAAACCGCATCACCCACATGGGCAAGCCCCAGTGAGCTGATCTTCTTTATATCGTCACCGGACATTGTTACTTCAAAACGGTCTGCCACAGTTTTCAACTCCTAACGATTTGTTACCGGTCACCCTAAACTGCCCGTGTCGAAAGCAGCTGAACCGGCACGAATGTTCTCTGATAGTTAATTATACCACAGGACAGCGTCGAATCATCCCGGCAAAAAGATTAAATTTTAATAACAAACACGTAACGATTCAGTCAAAATCGACAGAGCTTCCGATTACAATAATTACAAAACCATCAGGAGGCTCCATATGAGGCTGCAAAAACTATTTATCGCCGCAGTTCTGACGCTGGTCTGTTCCGTCACCGCAGCTGCCGGTTTTGAGGGCATCGACGGCGTTACATACATTCCCATCGAAAGCAACGGTTTTGCGGTGGATCAGCTGGACGGTGTGGCGGCACTGTACAACCTTTACGACAGCTATTATCAATGCTCGGAATATGTGCAGCGATACTACCTTGAGGTTTACGGGATAGAAATGGATTTTTCCGGCTCCGGCCCAAACATCAAAACCGAGGGTTACCGTTTTGAGACCATAACCACCGAACCCAGGACAGGAGACGTGGCCTTTATCCCTGCATACAACCGTGGAAAAAGCTATGGTCACTGGGCAATCGTAAAGGAATACAGCGGCGGAACCGTCACCCTGATCGAACAGAACTGGCGGTGGTCAAATATGGCGGCTTTTGAGCGCAAAATCCCATGGCCTTCGGGCAGTTACATATTCTATCGCCTTACCAACGGCGAGACTTCATCCTTTCCAAGTCAGTGGGCCAAAGATGCTGTTGCTCAATGTCTGGATCTGAACATCGGCAGTGAACTCCACAGCGATTACAGAAAACCCATCACCCGCCTGGAGTTCTGCACGATGCTGATGGAGACCATCAGCTGTATTACTCCCCATTCCGAACCGAAAAACCAGCTGTATTTGTTCGATGACACAGTGTCTCCAACAGTTTCAGACGCCGTATCCATGGGCATTGTGTCTCACAGCAGCGCATTTCGCCCTGACGATGCCATCACCCGGCAGGAAGCTGCGGTTATGATGAACGGGGCGGTGGCGGCATTGGGACTGAGCGCCGAAACAGGCAGTACAGGCACCGTCACGGACGGCAGCGTGTCTGACTGGGCGTTGGAAGCCGTTGAAAATATGCTTTCGCTGTACTTTTTTGTGGATGACGGCAGCGGAAACTTTATGGCAAACGAGGATCTGGAAGTGCAGCATGCCTATGTGCTGATGACGTATCTTTACAATTATGCCCAGAAGAATCAGGATTCAATGATCCGGCTGACTGCGGCGGATATTGCACCGACCATGTGGAATTTTTATTCCTGGGAAGAATATTTTGAAAATAGAGGTTGACAATTTGAGTATTTGTGATATAATCAGTATGCTAAAAATGCATGGGGATATAGCTCAGCTGGGAGAGCGCTTGAATGGCATTCAAGAGGTCAGCGGTTCGATCCCGCTTATCTCCACCAACGATACGGAAAACCTCAGGTTGTAAGACCTGATGTTTTTTGTATCGTTAGCCGGTGGTGTTAGCGGATCGAAGCGCGTGGTTCAGATCCCGCTTATCTCCACCACGTCGTCGCGGACTTCGTATCGTTCGCGACGGCTTTTTTTATCAAAAAAATCCATCTCTCATTCACTTCGTCGCTCCTCCTCTCCAAATCAAACCCGCTTCGCTGGGCTTTGATTTGGTTTTTTTGTTTCTTTTTGTATCGTTAGCTGGTGGTGTTAGCGGGGCGAAGCGCGTGGTTCAGATCCCTACCCCACCGCATATTGCGAACTTCATGTAAACAGTCGGTGGACATCTCGCAACTGATTTACAAAAAACAAGTGGATTAACCCCAAAATATATGGTACAATCAAAAAACGACATATCCTGCAGTACTTAACAACTAACAGGAGGCGGATACGATATGAAAAACCTGAAAAAGCTTACGATTCTGCATTCCAACGACCTTCACGGCGATTTTATGGCAAAAGAAGTGGATAACGAACTGCTGGGCGGTGTTTCCATGCTGTCCGGTTATGTGCAGAAAGTCCGGAAAGAGGAAGAAAACGTCCTCTATGCCATTTCCGGTGATATGTTCCGCGGCTCAGTCATAGACAGCGAGTTCAAGGGGATCTCCACCATCGAGATCATGAACTTGCTTGCGCCCGACGTGGTGACTCTGGGCAACCACGAAGTGGACTACGGCATAGCTCATCTGCTTTTCATTGAAAAGTGCGCCCAGTTCCCCATCATCAACGCAAATATGTATCTGACAACCAACCATGTACGTCTGTTCAAATCCCATCTGATCATCAACATTGATGGCATGAAGGTGCTGTTCATCGGTATCCTTACTCAGGACGTGCTTTCTGCCACTAAGCAGGATACTCTTATCGGCTCACTGGTGGATGTGCAGGAAGCTGCCCAGGAAGTGGGCAAGATCTGCAACGCCTATCAGACAGAAGACATCGATTTTACCGTACTTTTGACCCATATCGGTTTCGAAGCCGACAAGGAATTGGCTTCCATTCTCGATCCCAACTGGGGCGTGGATATCATTATCGGCGGTCACAGCCATACATATCTGGAAAAACCCGAAGAAGTTGCAGGCATCCCCATTGTCCAGGCAGCCTACGGAACTTCTCAGATCGGCCGTTTTGACATCGTCGTGGATACCGACACAAACTCCATCGACAGCTATACCTGGCAGCTGATCCCCATCAACGAGGATTACTGCCCGAGAGATATTGCTCTGGAACAGGTAATTCTGAAATACAAAGAGCAGACCGACACGAAATACAGCCGCATTGTAACCCGTTTTGTGGATCAGTACACCCATCCTGCCCGCAATCAGGAAACTTCCCTGGGCAAACTTCTGGCCGATGCTTTCAAGGACGTTCTCGGCGTGGACATCATGTTCCTTGGCTCCGGCAGCATCCGTGGTGAGGAGCTGGGCCCCATCGTCCAGTACCGGGATCTGATGCAGATTTTCCCCTACAACGACAAGATCTATCGTATATATGTCAACGGTGAGCAGCTGCGCCGTATGGTCAAGCGCATCCTGCGGGATGAAGCCTTTGAGGGTGAGCACACGGAGTTCTATCAGTTTTCCAGAGGATTCCGCATTGAGTACGACCGCAAAAGCAAGGAACTGATCAGCCTGTCCCTTAACGGATATGAGCTGCGCGACTATGACCAGTTCACTCTGGGTCTGCAGGAATTCCACCTGCAGAACATCAAGGAGTTTTTGGATGTGGATCTGGAAGAAGTCTCCACACCCCGGCGTCCCAAGGTCGTCTCCACCAACAGCACCGATGTACTGGAGGAATATTTCAGCAATCAGGAATTGATTCGTGCCTCGGGTGAACGGAGACTGGTGCTTTGGTAAGCTCAGCGGATTTCGCCTTAAAAAGCACGCTTCGGCGTGCTTTTTTGTATGCCTTTTGCACATTGAGCTTTGTTTTTTGCAGCAGCTGACCACTTTATCCGGATGCTTTTCATTTTCCGGCGGTTGTGGTATAATTCGTGTGAAATATTACCAAAGGACAACATCAATGAATTACTCTGAAATCTACCGTTCAAAACTCGCCGCCATTGACGACGAAATTGCCTGTATCAAAAACGGCGACATTATATCCACCGGCGGTGAAATGTGTGAACCCACCGCTTTTTTGGAAAATTTCCACCGGGTGGCTCCCGGCCTTGACAACATCGAGCTTATCAAGGGCAAAAAAGGCAGCGGCCTGACTTATCCTTTTATGGATATGCCTGAACTTCAGGGCAGGCTCAACATGGTCTGTCACCTTTACGACAACTCTTTACGCCAAGCACAGGAACTGGGATTGGCTTCCCATCTGCCGTCAAACCTTCACGACATGATGCAGCGTCGT
The DNA here is from genome assembly GCA_045603325.1 of Oscillospiraceae bacterium. Classification (GTDB taxonomy): domain Bacteria; phylum Bacillota; class Clostridia; order Oscillospirales; family Oscillospiraceae; genus SIG469. The sequence goes on from JAZULX010000112.1 coordinate 7,643, forward strand.
GTGGAACACCGCGGAAAGATAGACAAGTTCATCGCCATGACCTCAGCCATGGACGAAAACGGCAACTTCACTGTGTCCGGCTGCGGTATGTGGGAACAGTGCGCCTACGAAAACGCCGAAACCGTTATACTGGAGGTCAACCCCAACCTGCCCAGGTTCAACGGGTGCCTGACCATCCCCATCGAAAAGGTGGACATGATAGTGGAAGTAGACTATCCCGCCACCACCTACAATGTGCGCAGCATCCCCTCCGAAACCGACCTTGTCATCGGCGCCTACGCTGCGGATTTTGTTCACGACGGCGATTGCATCCAGCTGGGTCTTGGCGCCATGCCCGACGCTGTGGGCAACTCGTTTTTTGACAAAAAGGATCTCGGTCTGCACACCGAGCTGTACACTCCCGTTATGGGCGACCTTATCAAAGCCGGCGTCATCAACGGTTCCAGAAAAACCATCGACACGGGCAAACATGTGGGCAACTTCGTTCTGGGCGACGAAAAGCTGTATAAGATTCTTTCCGAAAATCCCAATGTATGGTTCCGTCAGGCAAGCTATACCAACGACCCCTTTGTGATTTCCCAAATCGACAACATGGTTTCCATCAACACTGCCATGGAAATTGACCTGACAGGTCAGATATGCTCCGAAACCATTGGCCCCATGCAGTATTCCGGCACCGGCGGAGCCTTTGACTTTGCTTTCGGTGCCCAACACTCCAAAGGCGGACGCGGCATCATCGCCATAGCTTCCACCGCAAAAAATGGCGCCGTTTCCAAAATCAAGCCCATCCTTACTCCCGGTTCCGTGGTGACCATATCCCGGAACGTGGCGGATATCATAATCACCGAATACGGTGTTGCCTATATGCGGGGCAGAACCGTTAAGGAACGGGCGCTGCAGCTTATAAATATAGCTCACCCCGATTTCAGGGATGAGCTGAGATTTGAAGCCAAAAAGCTGATGTATATATAAAAACAAAACTCAGCTGCACGAAATGTGCAGCTGAGTTTTTGCCCCAACGTGATTATTGTACCACAGTTTCCAGCAGACCGTCAATACTTTGTTGTGATTTTTACCAACTTTCTGTGGATTATACAGTTTTAGGTTATGTATTTTATACAATAATGACTATTGTCAAAACCCTGATCTTGTGATAAATTATAGACAGAAACAAGAAAGTGGTGAGTCCAATGTACAGGTAAGCCTCAGGTCGAAATTGAATTATCGGCCTACTTGATTCGGCGGCTTTCAAAATCTTCCGTTTAAGATAGATCAATCAAGGATTAATGAAGTTTGTACTGAATTTAGCCGACATGCCACGGAAGCATGTTCACGACGTAAAGCCGCATACTCTGCAGAAAGCGAGGTTAACCAATGATAGAACCTAAAAATTATAAGGAATGACCCTCGACGGTGGTGTAAACCGGACGAGGGTCATTTCCTTTTTTATTTCTTTCTCTGCTGCATCAGGGCTTTGGCTTCTTTGCCGGTTATATGCTCGATGGTCAGTTCAAACATACACAATGCGGCAAATTCCGCATTAATGGCATGCATGTCTTTTGCCTTGTCGCCGGGGCCATGCTTCGCTGCCAGCATTTCGATGCTGCGGCGGATTTCTGACTCTTCCTCGAGAATGCGGATACGGCCAAACGCAACAACGCTGGTGTAATGAGTGGCATACTCTTCGGGCGCAACCGTGTCCTTTTCCACCACGCAAAAACTGGCTTTCTCATAATTTCTGATGGCATCCACCTTGTGGCCCGATTTTGCACCGTGAAAATATATCTTTCCGTCGCTGTAAACGTAGTTCAGCGGCACTGTGTAGGGGTATCCCTCGTCACCCAGCAGAGCCAGTACGCCGTAGCTGCAGTTTTCCAGAATTGCCAGCGTTTCTTCTTCCGGCAGAAGCTGGGTTTTTCTTCTCATTTCTCTGAACATGGCACTTTCTCCTTGTAACGTTTTCGTTATTCTAGCATAGTATGCAACAGTCGTCAATTTAAGGTGCATTGTGAACTTTTGTGTTGCATCATGCCCTTTGATAAGATAAACTATAACCTGACTTATCGAAAAGGAACCTGTTGTTATGCTGAAAAAGATAACCTCATTCATACGTCACGATCCGGTGCTGTTTGCCGCCATGGTGCTGGCTGTTGTATCCGCTTTTTTTGTGCCTCCGTCTGCGGGATATTTCGGCTACATTGATTACCGTGTGCTGTGTCTGCTGCTGTCGCTGATGCTGGTGGTGGCAGGGCTGAAAAAAGCGGGAGTGTTCGATTTTCTGGTCAGAAAGCTCCTGTCCATGGTCGGCAGCACAAGAGCTTTGGCCGCAGTCCTGACCGGGGTTTGTTTCTTCACAAGCATGCTCATAACCAACGACGTGGCGCTGATCACTTTTGTGCCTCTGGCGGTGATGACACTGCGTCAGTCCGGCAATTCCAAGCTCCTGATACCGGTCATTGTGCTGCAAACCGTTGCCGCAAATCTTGGCAGCATGCTGACTCCCTTGGGCAATCCCCAGAACCTTTACATATACGCCCTGTCGGGGATGTCTGCCGGTAAGTTCCTGGGCACCATGGCTGTGCCCACCGCCTTGTCTTTCCTGCTGTTGGCGGCTTCCATGCTGCTTATAAAAAGCGAAAAAATTGAAATCGACCCCGATTCTCTGCCCCAGACATCCGGGCTAAAAAAGGCTGTTCCCTGGGCTGTGCTGTTTGTCCTTTGCATCCTGACAGTGTGTCATATGGTGCATTTTGCCATTGCCCTTGCCGTGGTTGTTATAGCTGTGCTTATCCTTGACCGCACTTTGCTGCCCAAGGCTGACTACGGGCTGCTGCTGACGTTCGTTTTCTTCTTCATTTTTATCGGCAACATCAAAGCTTTGCCTGCCGTAAGCAATGCCCTTGCGTCTCTTGTTGCCGGCCGCGAAATGACCGTGGGAATACTGCTCAGTCAGGTCATAAGCAACGTGCCTGCGTCCATGCTGCTGTCCGGATTTGCAACCGATTTTTCCGCTCTTCTGCTGGGTGTGAATCTGGGTGGTCTCGGTACTCTGATCGCATCCATGGCAAGCGTTATTTCCTACAAACTTTACGCTGCCGAGGACGATGCCAGACCCGGAAAATATATCGGTATTTTCACCGCAGTCAACGTGATTATGCTGGCGGTGCTTTGGCCGGTCATGTGGTTGATATATTAGAACTCAAAAACGCTGCTGTTTCATCGGCAGCGTTTTTTGTTTTGATTCCCGGGCAGAATAGCTCGTTTTCTAATTGGAATTGCTCGGAAACTGCGGATGTACTATATTTTACTTATGAATATAATTAATAAGGAGGCTCCTATGAAGAAACGTTTACTTGTTATGCTTCTTGTTCTTGCCATGCTTGTTTCCGTAATGGCCGGCTGCGGCAGCAAAGAAGAAGAAGCAGCCGAAACTCCGGAAAGCGCAGCTCCCGTTGAAGAAAGCGCTCCTGCCGAAGAGACT
>JAZULX010000113.1:0-2245 GCA_045603325.1 Oscillospiraceae bacterium
AACATTTGGTTTGTCTTCCTAAGCCCGCTTGGCCTCCGACTTCACCGGCGGTAACACCGGCAATGATCTTCTCGGACAGGAAAATGTATAGGAAGAAGGTGGGCAGGAACACAATAATCACGGCTGCAAACATGCCGGACCAGTCACCAGTGTATTTCATGGAGTTAATCATGGAATACAGACCAACAGCGACAGGACGCATCTTGTCGGAGTTGGCGAAAATCAGGGACAGGAAATATTCGTTCCAGATGTTGATGAAGTTGAAGATGGTAACAGTGATCAGACCGGGCTGCGCCATGGGGAACATGATCTTCCAGAAGATCTGGGTGGGAGGGCAACCGTCGATCTCCGCGGCCTCTTCAAAGCTGCGGGACAGATTTGCAAAAAAGTTCAGCAGGAAAATGGTGGTATAGGGCACATTGATGCCAATGTACAGGAACAGCAGAACCAGGCGGTTCTTGATGCCGTTGTCCACAAGATGCAGCTGGGCAATGATACAGAACAGGGGCAGCACGATCATGGCCACCGGAACACCCATGGCAGCCACGAAACCGGACTGAATGGCCGCATTACCGAAGAACTTGAACCGGCTGAGAGCATAGGCGCAGGGTGCGCAGATGACAACCAGCAAGGCGCAGGAAATCAGGGAGTAGACCAGTGAGTTCATGAAAATCTTGGACACATTCTGGCTGCCCCAAGCCTTTGCGTAGTTCTCAAAATGCAGGCCAGAGGGGAATTTACCCACTTCACCGGCAAAGATTTCCGGTGTGGTGGAAAGGCTGGCGCAAAGCACCCAGCCCAGCAGGATGAAGGTAAACAGCACCCAGGCGACAATGATGATGTAACCCGGAAGGAGCTTCAGCTCCTTGGCCGCCTTGCCGGAGAGCCGGGGTCCGTTATGTTTTTTCTGATTACTCATTGTGACCCCTCCTTCTTACAGCTCCAGGTCATCGTTCTTAAACAGGTTGTTGCAGACCCAGAAGACGATGACGACGAAGATGGCCAGCAGAATACCAATGGCAGCGCCAAGGCCTGCGTTCCGCTCGGTGACGGTATTGCCGGAACCGAAGGTTTGCATATACAGGTAGACCATGGGGGTGATGACCGCAGTGTCGGTGGTGACCGAAGAGAACAGCTGAGACCACAGGAAGAAGCCGACACTGGAGATGGACCACATGGTAATATTCGTCTTGAAGCAGCCCTTCAGCAGCGGAAGGGTGATATAGCGGAACTGATTGATCTTACCGGCGCCATCGATGGTGGAAGCCTCGAAGTACTGATCACCAATGGACTCAATACCGGACAGGAAAATCAGCATATGGTATCCCACCATGCCGAAGCAGTAGGCAATCAGTAGGGACATAAACTTATGGTCCGTATCCAACCATGCAAAACCCAGGGCATCGGCCAGAGGCTTGAGCAGACCATACTGGTTGGAGTAGACGTACTGCTGCCACATGATGGCCAGCGCCACAGCAGAGACGATGTTGGGCAGGTAGATAACCGCCCGGAAGAACTTCTTACCCCGGATGCCGCTGCTCAGAATGACTGCAAACAGCAAGGCCAGAGTCATGACAATGATGCCACCAAAGAGCCAAATTTTCAGCAGATTGGTGCAGGAGGTGATAAACACAGGGGTATTGATGAGCTTGATATAGTTGTCAAAACCGGTAAACTTCCACTGACCCATGGATGCCGTAATGTTATCGATTTTGAAGAAACTCATCATAATGGTCCGGATGATCGGATACACAAAGGTGGCCACGAAGAACAGCAGAGCCGGGGTCACAAAGGTGATGATCATGCCGCGATTCTTTTTTTGCACGGGAGTCTCCTCCTTCTTTTTGGAGTTTGAAAAGAAAGGGGAGCATAGCTGCCGCCTCTGCTATAGGCACTTATGGGAGATTACGCTTTCCGATTACTTACCGGCAGCGGCCAGCATGTTGGCAACGAACTCATCAGCAGTGATGGAGCCGCCGCACAGCTTCAGGACGTTCTCCTTGATAGCGGGGGTGATGTCGTTGTTGGACTCAACCCCGACAGCCCAGCTCCAACGGACGGTGGTAGCTTCCATGACGGGCTTAACGCCGGACATCAGCTCGGGCCACTCGGTGTTGGTGGTGTCAGCAGGGATACCAACGGACATGGTGGACAGGCTCTGGGCAGCAGTGCCCTTGGTCAGGTAGTTGATCAGCTGGAAGGCTTCGTCAGGAACCTGGGTCTTGGCGTTAATGGCGAAGACCTG
>JAZULX010000114.1:0-2782 GCA_045603325.1 Oscillospiraceae bacterium
TTGCCAACGGCAGCGGCGGTGCTGACGGCACCGATCTGCTGGACCCTGCGGTATATGTCAGGGTCACGGAGATCAGTGATGGTATCGTTACTTTCGAACCCCTCGATGAAACTGAACAGGGCGATATTTACGAAATCGCAGACAACTTCCCGTTTTATGTACCGGATGATTTCGCCGACTACGCAGTTACTGAAAAGACCGTCGCCCTTGACGGCTTCTTCAAAACCTATTTCGACGAGTCCGTTTACGGTCTTATGATCAACGAAACGACCCTTGCCCGGTCTGAAATGGTCAATAAAGCTCTCCCCAAGGTTTCCGTTGGCGACTTCATCACCATTTATTCCGAGCTCCCTGCAGATGGTGCTGAACCCGAAAAAGGCACCTATTATTACGGCAAGATCACCGCTATCGAAGAAGAAGACGGCAAAACACAGTTCACCTACATAGAGCAGACCGAAGAGGACATCAACCACAGCATGGACCTGTATTCAAAGGTTGATCTCAACGACGACCTGCTGACAGACGAAGAACTGGGAATTATTCAAAACCAGATTTACGAGCAGGTAGTTGCCAGCAACTTTGCCGAAGAAGCGGCCGCCCTTATGGCAGAAACCGCCATCAGAACCGATGGTTTCCGCGAAAATGTGGCAATTCAGAACTTCCTTGTCTCCAACAGCTACGAAGACCTCAAATATGCCATAAAGGATATAGATATCGACGTCAGCCTGTCGAGAAAAGGCAGAAACTTCAAGGGCAACAGCTTTATCGTATCTGTAACAGCAGACGTGGTTATTCCCGTTGGATATGACGAATACATTTCGCTCGACCTTTCTGCTGAATTTGAGCAGGAGATATATCTGGATACCGGAATCAAGGGTAGCATCGTAACAAAGGAGATCCTTTTCATTCCTATTCCGGTAGGTGTCCATGTGGACGTTTCTCTGGATGTCAAGAACTTTACCGGTTTTGACTTCGATGCCGAAGTCTGCACTTATTCCGGCGGAGAGCTGATTGAGCAGGTCAATGTTTCCGACGAGCTTGACGAAATGATGGAAACTGCTGAAAGAAGAGGCGTAAGTGACCGTTACTTTGATGCGTTTGACGAACTGCTTGAAAGATTCAAGGATATGCTGGAAAAAGAGACCGACTGGGTAACCCTTGTGGAAAAATCCCTGTTCGAAAAGGAAATTTTCGTTTACGGTCTTGTGGTTGGCATAGACTGCAGCTTTGTGGTCAGAGCCGATATGAGCATAGCCATCGGTTCCAACTTCGAGTATCAGGTGGGCAAACGCTATATCTTCTGGTTCGAAATCGGCCTGTTCAAGCCCACCGCAGGCAGCGAAACCGTGGATCTGATGGACGAAAGCTTTGCTTTCCAGTTCTATGTACTGGGCAAAATGGGCATTCGCGCAGGTATCAAGGCAAAGCTGTATGCAGGCATCGGTTCGGGCAAGCTGGCCAACGTGGGCATAGCTGCCGAGCTTGGCCCATACGTCAAGCTGTATGGCATTTTCCTGTACGAAAACACAAGATACAGACCCCAAAATTCCACCACCTGGCAGGAGTCCGAAACCATGGCGGGCGCCCTGTGCACGGAAATGGGCATGTATTTTGTCCTGAGCTTTGAGGCCGAAGCCCTGAGCCTGTTTGAGTACAGCTATGAGTTCGTAAACAAGGAATTCCCGCTTCTCTATGGCGGCAACAGGCGTTATTACTACGAATTTGCCTACGAGCCGGAACGTGACGAGCAGGTGGTCATCCGCGACTATAACAGCGACAGCTCCGACGGCATAAGCATGAAAGTGCCTCAGAGCGCATTGGCTATGACCTATATCGACCTCAAATCGGGCATTATCGGTGCTGCCAGTGAGCTGCACGAGGATTACATCTACAGCGTATCCAACCCCAACTTCTCCGTCAGCAAAGACGGTACCATCAAGGTGACTGTTCCCGACAACACCCGTTTCATGGAATGTGACCTGACCGTCACCTACCGCAGAAGCAAACTGGCATTCAGCAATTACGACATGACGGCTACCATCCCTCTGGTTTGGACAAACCTGTCTCTTGCTGAAATGAACGAGTATTACACTGCAGCTGTCCGTGTGGGTAATGCAACAGACGGTTACGAAACCGTGTGGTCAAAACGAGTTCTGAAAAATCAGCCCTTCGATCTGCCCGATGAGGACGAGATCAAGGAACTGATCGGCTGGAATGAACTGGTTTACGATGAGGACAACTCTACCGGTTATAACGGCCGACAGCTCAATGACCTGACCCTCATTGAGGATATGACCTATGACTTCCATGTTGAATACAGGGAATATCAGCTGAAGGTTACCGATATCGAGAATAAAGACGGTAACAAAACCGGTGCAACTTATTCTGCCAAGTTTGGCGAAGCTTTCAGATTTGACGAATATGACGTTGACAAGAAGATTGCCGACCTGTACGAAACCGGAACCGAGATAGTGGATAAAGACCCCATCACAGAAAGTGGGATTCTTGGTAATACTCAAAAATATACTGACGACAGTGTCTACACCAAGTTTGCCAAGCTTGAAACCGATGCCAAAGTTCAGATAAACGGCAAAGATGTTCCCCTTGACCTTTCTCAGCCAATTAACGAAACAATGGCAAGAGCTTTGATAAACGGCGTGGTAGCAAAAGCAACCTATGTTGACGACTCTGTCAGCGCCATTTTCTGCTTCAACGGTGTGCCCTATCCCGACGTTGTTATGAAAACCCGCAGAGATACCGAACTGGACAGCACAAAATTCGA
>JAZULX010000115.1:0-4480 GCA_045603325.1 Oscillospiraceae bacterium
AACCTTAATCACTAAGTTTTCTCTTAGCTTAGTTATTTTTATAGTTACGGCGCAGTAATTGACAAAACCTGCGTCTCGCAACTTTGACGTTTCTGGTGCTTTGTTTGTTCACGTTGTTTAATTTACAAGGTGCATCCCGCTCTCGAGCGGAGCTTTAATGTAACATATTTTCAGTCACATGTCAAGCATTATTTTTCAAATTCTTTTGAGATTTTACTCATTCAGAACTCTTTCGGTCTTTTCAGACGCGAAGCGTATCTTATCACAGATGTTCGCGCTTGTCAAGAACTTTTTTCAGCTCTTTTTGAGTTTCTCTTTTGAATTTTCTGTGCGTCTCTCAAGGCGCGAAGAGCATTCTATCATGCTCAAATCCGTTTGTCAAGAACTTTTTTCAAGTTTTTTAAAAACTTCGTTTGCTCTTTTATTCGGATTTTTGCGGCCTGTTCGAAACAGCTTGCCTATAATAGCTCATGGTTTTCTGTTTGTCAAGCACTTTTTTCCAAACTTGCACTTTTTATTTTCCTGTGCTAATATACCCTTACTATTTACAACTAATTCGATTAAGGAGCAATACAATGCCTATCAAGATTCCTGATCTTCTTCCGGCCACATCTGTGCTGGAGAGTGAAAATATATTTGTAATGACTGAGTACCGTGCTTTGACTCAGGACATCAGACCTCTGCGTCTTCTTTTGCTCAACCTTATGCCCACCAAGATCGTTACCGAAACTCAGCTGCTGCGAAAACTGTCCAACACTCCTCTTCAGATTGAGATAGAGCTGCTTCGCACGATGAGCCACGTTTCAAAGAATACCGGTGATGAACACCTTGAATCTTTCTATACCACCTTTGAACAGGTCAAGGACAAGAAGTACGACGGTCTTATCATTACCGGCGCTCCTGTTGAAAATCTCGATTTCCATGATGTTGATTACTGGGATGAGCTTTGCGCGATCATGGAGTGGAGCAAAACCAACGTTTATTCCACTTTCCACATCTGCTGGGGCGCCCAGGCTGCTCTCTATTACCACTACAACATCCCCAAATATCAGTTGGAGAAGAAAAAGTTCGGTGTTTATCCTCATTACACCCTGGACAAGAAGCTTCCTCTGTTCCGTGGGTTCGACGAAATCTTCTTTGTTCCTCATTCCCGCCACACTGAAGTACACACCGAAGATATCGCAGCCTGCCCGGATCTGAAGCTTATCTCTCTTTCTGAAGATGCAGGTGTTTTCGGTGTTATGAGCAGGGATGAACGTCAAATATTTATTATGGGTCATCCCGAATACGATCCCGACACCCTTGCCGCAGAATATTTCCGCGATGTGAATAAGGGACTCGACATTGATGTCCCCAAGAACTATTTCCCCAATGACGACCCCACAATGCCTCCTGTTGTTACCTGGCGTGCTCACGCTCAGCTGCTTTACGGAAACTGGCTGAACTACTATGTTTATCAGGCTACACCTTATGACCTTTCCGAAATCTAAGATTTGTGCTGCAAACGTAATTGTTTGCAGCACCTTTTTATTTCTTCTGAAGCAGAAGGGGCTGGATTTGTGTTTCTCTCAATGCCAGTTCCACCGTGTCGATAACTTTTTCCATATCTGCCAAAAGCGAATTTGGTTTCCCCATAGGATCGTCCTGATAAAAAGGCACAAAATAAATATGCTTTCTTGCCAACAGCGCTCCGATATTCTTTGCGTTTGCTCCAAGACCGTCGTTGGTTGATACTGCTATTACTACAGGCCGCTCGTTTCTCAGGTGGGATTTTACCGCCATCGTCACGGGAGTGTCTGCAATGCCCGCGGCGATTTTTGCTATTGTGTTTCCTGTGGCAGGCGCTATCACCAGCACATCCAACAGTTTTTGTGGTCCGATGGGTTCCACTTCCCCGATGGTCGCCATAAGCGGTTTGCCGCAAATGCTTGCAACTTTCTCAACAAACTCTTCTGCTTTGCCAAATCTGGTGTCACATGTTTGGCTTATTCCGGACATGATCGGCTGAATGGGTCCGAAATGCTGCCGCAGTTTTTCCAGCATAGGCAGTGTCTTTCCATATGTACAAAAGGAACCGCACAATGCAGCGCCTACGGATATGTTCTGCAAATCATTCAACCCTTTCAGTGACAGGGTTCAGCTGTTTCTGCCAGTATCCTCCCTATCACTTTTTTAAGATTTATGGCAGAGGTGATTGGTGCGACCTTTCCCGGCAGTGACAGGCCACGAATCAACTTGATTCCAAATTTTTCAGCCGCAGGTTCATCGAACCCACCCGGCAGTGAAGCCAGGTCAATACAGGGGCAGGTTTTGTCGATACGGCTCAATACTTGTTCGTCAAATATTTTTGCGGGAACAGTGTTGAATATTATGTCACTTCCCTGAACCAAAAATCTCAGTCTCGCCGTGTCATCCGCCTTCACTCCAAAGGATTCGCAGAAGGCTGCGTCCGAAGCTTTTCGCGAAGTAACCGTGACGTCCGCTCCCAAAAGGTGCAGACGCATGGCGAGCTGTTTGCCTATCCTGCCCGCACCTGCCACAAGGCATTTGCTGCCCGCAATTGTTACCGGGAGCTGTTCCATAGCCATCTGGATTGCTCCTTCCGCAGTGGGTACGGCATTGGCTATGGAGAAATCTTCACGGTTAAGTATGTCCGCTGCATGGCATCCCAGTTCTGCAGCTTTTGATTCAAATTCTGCTCCAAGCCGCCCACCGATTATCATCATTCCAGGTTTCAGACTCGCAAGCAAGTCCTTTGATGAAATTCTTTCATCACTGCACTGTGTCATCACACATCCCTCAGAATCAAAAGCCGGCACCGGAAGCAGTACGCAGTCTGCGCTTTTGACAGCGTTTTGAAAATCCACGCATTTGTTCCGACACTCGGGTTCATTTTCAAAAGCTGCAATGTTCACTCTGTTTCCATCCATCTTAAGCAGCTGCGCAAGTCTGAGTTGACGTGCATCTCCACCGACCACTGCAAATGTTACCATGATCATCACCTCTCCCTTCTTTCCAATATATGTTGATGTCAGGGATGTGTGATGTCATAATGGCTATACATTATAATATATTACATTTTCAAATTATGTTTACCTATACATTATATATAATGAGGTCATCCGTTCAGATGACCTCATTATCTTCATTGTATTATAATGTATATTACAGGGTTGCCTTGTGGTAAACTTTTTTGCCTTTCTTGATCTTCAGGCCTTCCTTGAGAGCTGCTGCATCGAAGGCGGCGCCGATATCGGCAACCTTGGAATCGTTGACTTCCACACCGCCCTGCTGGACAAGACGGCGGGCTTCGCTCTTGGAAGCTACAAGACCGCACTTGACCATCAGATCAAGGATATTGATGCTGCCATCGGTCAGGTCGGCATCGCTCAGTTCGGTACAGGGCATATTGTCAAGATCGCCGCCGGTGCTGAACAGTGCTCTTGCGGTTGCCTGAGCCTTTTCGGCTTCTTCTTCGCTGTGGACCAGTTTGGTCAGTTCGTAAGCCAGAATTTCCTTGGCGGTGTTAAGCTGTGAACCTTCCCATTTTGCCATTTCGTCGATCTGTTCCAGGGGCAGGAAGGTCAGCATACGCAGGCACTTGATAACGTCGGCGTCGCCAACGTTGCGCCAGTACTGATAGAAATCGTAGGGGCTGGTCTTGTTGGGATCGAGCCAAACAGCGTTGCCTGCGGTTTTGCCCATCTTGTTGCCCTGGGAGTCGGTCAGCAGAGTGATGGCCATTGCATAGGCATCCTTGCCCAGCTTGCGGCGGATAAGTTCGGTGCCGCCAAGCATGTTGGACCACTGGTCGTCACCGCCAAACTGCATGTTGCAGCCGATGGTCTGGAACATATGATAGAAGTCGTAGCTCTGCATTATCATGTAGTTGAATTCCAGGAAGGACAGGCCCTTTTCCATACGGTTCTTGTAGCACTCGGCACGGAGCATGTTGTTGACAGAGAAGCATGCGCCGACTTCGCGGAGCATATCAACATAGTTCAGGTTCAGCAGCCAGTCGGCATTGTTGACCATGATGGCTTTGCCTTCGCCGAAATCAATGAACTTTTCCATCTGGCGTTTGAAGCATTCAGCGTTGTGGTCGATGTCTTCCTTGGTGAGCATTTTGCGCATATCGGTACGGCCGGAAGGGTCGCCGATCATGGTGGTGCCGCCGCCGATAAGGGCAACGGGACGGTTGCCTGCCATCTGGAGTCTCTTCATCAGGGTCAGTGCCATGAAGTGACCGGCGGTAAGGCTGTCGGCAGTGCAGTCAAAACCGATATAAAATGTTGCTTTGCCGTTGTTGATAAGTTCTTTGATTTCTTCCTCATCGGTTACCTGGGCAATAAGTCCACGGGCTTGCAGTTCTTCATAAATAGTCATGCGAATCTATCTCCTTAAATTAATTACATTATAATAGAGGTTGCCAAATAATAAAAACTACCAACAAAAAAGCCCTCTGTCCTTTCGGACAGAG
>JAZULX010000116.1:0-6877 GCA_045603325.1 Oscillospiraceae bacterium
CTATATCTATATCAACGAATATGATACCATCAGCGACAATCAGAATACCGAGATCGAACCCGGTGAAACCTGCGAAGTAACGCTGACTTATGGCCTCGTTAACACCTACGATCCTGTTGAACTTACGTTTACCGATGTTTACGACAGCAAAACCGAGACTGTTACCATCGATGTTTTCGGTCTTCCCAACAACGAAGCCAACATCTGGAGCGCCCTCGATGCCACAGGCGTTCAGAAATGGGCCGGCGACTGGTACGGCTGGTGGATAATCGACACCGTTTGGGAAGGCGATGAATCCCTTGAGGGCAGCTGGTGGGATTGCTGCGCAACTCTCGAACTGGATGCTGAAGGCAACGGACACTTTACTCTGTGGGACGAGAACTATACCAAGTACGATCCCATGGCAGAAGTTGGCATGACTGTTACCGATACTGACGGCGTTGGCCGATTTGTTTCCGAAGAAGGCTATTTCCTGGACGGAGATGTTGAGCATGGCGAATGGCTGTGCTATTCCGACGACACATGGTACGGAGACGTTATGAATTTCAGCGGCGAATTCGAAAGCCCCGACGGTGAACTGGAGATCTGGTACTCCGTATATCTGCGTCCCTGGGGCACCGATTGGTCCGACATTGAGACGGAAGAACCTGAGATGATGCCTTATTATTACTACGACTGGTATCTGCCCCTTATTGAATCCGGCGAAACCGAAGCTCCCGAGACTATCGGATATTGATTTTTCATCAGGAGGAATGATCTATGAAAAGAATCTTATCTGCTGTTCTGGCAGCACTGCTGGTTCTGAGCCTTGCGGGCTGCAGCAGTCAGGAATCACTTTCAGATCTTCCCGGCAAACCCCCCACCGCTGAAGAACCTGCCGAAACACCATCGGCAGTGCCGGAAAAACCTGAAGAATCTGCACCGGTCGAAGTGCCTGAAGAACCTGAGTCGTCTGAAGCTGAGCCTGCTGCTCCCGAAGCTGCTCCGGAAAAAGAAAAACCCAGCAAAAGCGAACCGGCTGAACCCGAGTATGACGAGTCGGCATTTCTTGATCCCACAGACCATCCCAGTGTCGGCCCCGATTATTCCGTTTTCGATGGCGTGTACAGGGCAAAACTGAGCCACGACGGTGCCACCGAAAGTTACGTTCAGGTCACAGGATATAACGATTTTATCGTTCTGGAATTCCACGACCTTTACGATGGCTCGGTATTCTCCTACTGGGTGGAAGAGTTCTGGCCCGATGAAGACGGCTATTCCGACGATGAAATGATTTCCGTTATGGGCGAAAGCCAGACATATTCCCTACAGTCAACTCCCGATGCTTATGCAGGACTTCCCCAAAACCGCTGCATAACCATCACCGATGACGGCATTGTGCTCAATTACGACGATTCCGATGCCGAATACTTCGTCAGGGACGATTCTTTCGACGGAGGTCACACCTCTGCAGAGGAACTGGGCGACATCCTTTCCGAAAGCTTTGACGCAAATCTTGACTTCGGCAAGGTTAAAGACAGCAAGGACCTGGTAGGCAGCTGGATATATTGGAACAGCTGGGATGTGGGCTGCTTCACCCTTGACAGAGACGGCAGCTTTGAACTCATCTGGAAAACTCCCCGTGAACCTGTGGCCATATACAACGGCGCCTGGGGTCTGGACAGCAATACCGGCGAGATCAAAATTATGGCTGAACGTGCCGGTTACGGTACCATGCCGACTATTATGACCTGGACATGGGAATTCGATTCTGACGGCTCTGTGTACATTCAGGATCAGGACAGTTCTGTGTTTAGCGAAGTGGGGGACGCCGGGTACTTCTTCCCGCTGAAATATGAATTCTTCACCGGAATCGACCAGAACCATGCCCAGGGATACCTGAGCAACTACTGCGACTACCATGACGGCTTTACCGACATGAACGGTCTGTATGTGGAATACACCTTCTGCCTGCCCCAGCTTATCGGTGCAGGTCAGGTGGAACAGGAGATCAATCAGGAAATTCTCGAAACATTTGAACCCATCATTGACGACGAATTGGAATGTATCCGCAACAATGAATTCCTGTCCTTCAACTGTGTGGATTACGCCAGCTGCGTGTTTGAAGATATCCTGATAATCCATGTGTTTGCCCAGGGCGTCATCGACTGGGAAGAGCACCATGTCTATTATATTGACCTCAATACCGGCGAAAGACTTTACCCGCGGGACATTATCCTTGATGTTCTTATGCTTGATGAGAACTACTTCCTTGACACGGTTCGTGAAGAGGTTGAGGCCATATTCATCGATACCTTCTCTGAAATACCTGAGGAGGATCGCGAGATGTTTGGCTACTATGACTGCCTTGAATGGACAGTGTCTGACGAAGCCGTCAATCTGAACATGCCGATTTACATCAATGAATACGGCGATATCTTCATTTTCGCAAGAATCGGTTCCATGGCAGGTTCCGGCATTATGTGGCACGTCATCACTCCGTTTGTCCTCGGTGTTGGATAAAACAATAATATAACCTTTTGAAAAAAGACAACCCCCTGAAACCATTAGGTTTCAGGGGGTATGTTGTCAGTTGTTTATACCTCTGACGGGTTCTGCAGATTCTTCGGATGAAGTATCGCCGGTATCTTCAGCATACTTGCCCAGCTTGTGTTCCTGCTCGTAAGCATCAACAGCTTCGGCATCATATCCGCTGACATAGTAATCTTCGTAAATGACCTGATAGATATAGTCGCTGGCATAATCCAGATCGTAGATATAATACCAACCTCCGTAAATGGTACCGCCCCAGGCGCTGATGGCGGCATCACCGGGGATGGAGTGCATTTCAATGGTCAGCTCGCTGTCCAGCAGAATATCGCTCATGGAGATCATCTCGGTGATATCAAATGATGTGGTGGTCATCTTTGCGCACTGACGGATAAGCGCTGGATAATATGTGGGGCTCAGATCCTTTGCTTTGTTGAACATGGACAGCAGAACTTCCTGCTGACGGCTCTGGCGGACAAGGTCGGAGTCGATGGTGCGGATACGGCAGTATTTCAGACCGAACTTGCCGTCCAGAGTGGTCATGCCGATCTCAATAGCGGGGTTGTTCATAAATTTCCATTCGGCATAGTCGACGTCAACCTCGACACCGCCAAACAGGTCGATCAGGTCTTCCATGCTGTCGAAATCGATGCTTATGTAATCCTCAACATTGAGACTGAAGTTTTCGTTAAGTATCTGAATGGCGTAAGCAGCACCGCCCCAGCGGAAAGCGTGGTTTATCTTGCTGGAATAGCCTTTGTCGCTGTAAACTGCATAGGTGTCGCGGGCGATGTTGATGACCTTGATCTTGTGGTGAATGGGATCGAGAGTTATAAGAATAATGGCGTCGGAAATACCAATTTCGTCAAGACCGTAGCAGACAAAAGTCTGAATCTCTTCGTAGCCGTCCTTCAGATAGCTGGTGGTGTAGTTGGTGGTGCTGGAATAACCAATCTGACCGATCTGCACCTGAACGTCTTCAGGCAGCTCAGTTATGCCGAGAGCAGGATCGTTGGGGTCGGTTTCGACCTCGGTAAAGGCACCCTCGGGATTTTCGGTTTCTTCGGGTTCGGGAGAAATAACAGGTTCTTCCTGCACTTCGATTTCGGGAGCGATTGAAGGTTCGGGAGAGACTTCTGTATCACCGCGGTTGATAACGCCGTCGCTGACGGCAACACCCAGCTCTTCGCTGGTCATCTTATTTACGTCCTTATCAATGGTCAGTTCGCCGAACATATAAACACATAGCCCGGCAACAACGGCAACCACGGCCAGAGCTATACCGCCGATAATGAATTTCTTCTTGCTCTTGGGTTTACCTGCCGGAACGTCGATTTCTTCGTCTTCAACAGGTGCTTCGATGGGTTCCTTCACGGGCTCAGGGATTTCAGCTTCCGGCTCTTCCTCAATCACGGGTTCCTGTTTCGCCACGGGTTCGGGAATGGGCTCGGGCTCGGCAACTTCGGGCAAGGTTTCTTTTTCATGTTCGGCATTTTCCGCCGCGTGAAATTCTCTGAGTATCTCGTCAACGAGGGATTCTCTGTCATTGCTCATATGATATATACCATACCAATGCGTCTTGCAAAGGTCTCCTTTCCGGGTAATTGGCGTTTGATTGTACCTTAACCAAATAATTATACCCTATGTGTCAACCTTTGTAAATGGTCATGTTAAAACAAAACTGCCATTCCGAACGCCGAATTTGCTGGAGTTCGGAATGGCAGTTGCTGAATGTTGAATTTTGTTGTTTCCGAGAATCTTAGAAACCCAGTACGGAAGCGCCGCCGTCCATAATGAGTATCTGACCGGTAATGGACTGGTTCAGGTCACTTACGAGATAGCAAGCCATGGCAGTGACTTCGCTCTGCTTGCAGCTGTGACCAAGAGGAGCCATTTCCTTCATGGGAGGCATACCGCCGCCTTCACCGCCGGGACCACCAGGACCACCGGGACCTCCGGGACCGCCAGGACCGCCGGGACCACCGGGACCCATGTTATCGGGCATGATGGCGCCGGGAGCCAAGGCGTTGCACTTGACGTTATACTGACCCCATTCGGTAGCGGCCTGCATGGTCAGGGAGTTGACAGCACCTTTGGTTGCGGAGTAAACAGCGCTGCACAGAGGCAGGCTCATGCCGCGGACACCGGCCATGGAAGAAATATTGACGATGGAACCGCCGCCATTGTCTTTCATGGACTGGCCAACAACTTCCTTCATCAGGAAGAACATGCCTTTGGGGTTCAGAGCAAAAGCGCCGTCCCAGGTTTCTTCTGTGGTGTCGAGCGAGTCGCCGCCGGTCATCTTGGCTGCGCTGTTGATGAGAATATCGATCTCGCCCATTTCCTGACGGATCTTTGCCACCAGATCTGCAGTGGCAGAAACGTTGGTAATGTCGGCCGAGAAAGCCTTGACAGTGCCGAAAGCACTCAGTTCGGCAACGGCCTTGTCCAGCTTTTCCTGATTTCTTGCGATAAGGGCAACTTTTGCTCCGTTTTCAACCATGCGCTGAGCCAGAGCTTTGCCCAGATTACCGGTACCGCCGTTGATAACGGCAACTTTACCGTCCAGTCTTATTTCCATATAATTTTTCCTTCCTTTTATTTATTCTTATTACTGATTAATAATAATACATTTCGCCTTCTCCTGCAAGATACCGAATGTATATGGCGGGTAGATACGTTTTGTGATACAATGGTCATATATGCTAGGAAAGTTGAGTTGCCCCATGATAAAAAACCTCCTGTTCGACCTTGACGACACGATTCTGGACTTCAAAAGAGCCGAAAAGGCTGCCCTTCAGAGGACTCTGAGCATGCTTGGGGTGGAGCCTGAGCCACATATACTGGCACGTTACAGCGAGATAAATCAGGCGCAGTGGAAGCTGTTGGAATTAAAGCAAATCACCCGGGATGAGCTGAAACCCCGCCGTTATGAGCTTTTGTTTGAAGAGTTTGGCATTGACTGTTCGCCCAAACAGGCTGCATTGGTTTATGAGCAGCAGTTGGGCATAGGGCACTATTTCATGGATGGAGCGGAAGAAGCTCTTCAGCGGTTGTCTCAAAGCTACCGCATATATATCGTGTCCAACGGTACGGCTGTTGTCCAACACAGCCGGATAGAGAGCGCCGGCATAGAAAAATACATATCGGGACTGTTCATATCTCAGGAAGTGGGAGCCGATAAGCCCAGCCTCGCATTTTTTGACCGTGTGTTTGGCAGCATTTCCGATTTTTCGAAGGACGAGACCGTTATCATCGGCGACAGCCTGTCTGCCGATATCAAAGGCGGCATTGCTGCCGGCATTGCCACCATCTGGTTCAATCCCGGAAATGTGTCAAACGAAAGCGGCATCATTCCCCATTATGAGATACAAAAGCTCAGCCAGCTGGATGAGCTGCTGGTGTCTATTCGGTAAGATAGCACGACGTAAAGCTTATGGTGTGCCTGCCGTGGTTGTATTTCATGCCGTTGTCTTTGCAAACCTGATTAACCATCAGACCGCAGGCCTCCATTGAAGGGAACACCTTATCGGGGAACCTGCATGGAGCCTCGGGATAAGTGCATTTTTCGCATCTGCTGCAGGAACCGGCTGTCATGGGGAATGCATTGGGAAACTGTGCCAGCACAACGGGAGTAAATTTTTCCAGGTTTTCGCGGTGACGCTGTTCGGTATCAACGATGGCTTCATAATCGAAGTCGTCTTCCATCACGCCCACAGTCTGGACGATTATGCCTTTGCTGTACCGGTGCATTCGCGCCTCCAGTTCCTCGATGGTGCCGCATCCGGGAGGACAGCTCCAGCTGGCTCCGTATTTGCCGCATCGGTTCACCGCACACATTTCCCTTACCTCGGGCAGCGTTTTCAAAGTGGCTGTGTCCAGCATGCCTGCATGGCTGAAACCGTTTTCCAAAGCTGATCCAATGAGTTTTTCTGTCATTTTTTTCACCTGCCTGAAAACAATTATATCACAACACAGGGAATGTATGATATAATTAGAAAAAATAAAATTCTGGAGACGATAAAATGGAATTTCTCGGAGCAGATATTGGCACAATAATATTCTCGGTAATTTTTCTTGCGGCACTGTGTGTCCTCATAGGCCGCTCGATCAAACAATTCGGAGTTGATACTCTGGCTGCATTTGTAACCATGGCAGTGTGTGTCCTGTTTGTGGTGGTCAGCCATATGAGCAGCGTTGTTTTCGACCTGAATGCCTTGCTGGGACTGGCAATAATGGCTCTGTCCATATTCTACTGCGTGTCTTTCCTGCGCAGCAAGAAGAAGGACAGTAAAAAATAAGATAACAACCCCCGGCAAGGCTCCATGCAGCGGGACCTGGCCGGGGG
>JAZULX010000117.1:0-9293 GCA_045603325.1 Oscillospiraceae bacterium
TGTTTGTTCAGATCTGGTTTGCCACAGCCCAGCCGCCGGTGACAGCCTTGTGCACGTCACCTGCTCTGATGCAGTCGCCGATGTAATGGGTTCGCCAGGACGGGTCGTAGAACTTTGCCGCTTCGCCGACTCTTGCCTTTACGCCGCCGGAAACCACCACCAGGTCGCAGTCGATACGGCGGGTAACGCCGTTTTCGTCGATAAACTCAACGCCCTTGTCGTCGATGCCGATGTACTTTTTGACCCAGCGTTCACGGGTGAAGTTGGGCATGGCCCGGTAAGCCTCCATCTGCATGACAACGTAGTGAGCGTGGGCAGCGTCTGCAGACAGCATGCCCTGACGGGTCATAACGGTGACGTTGTGGCCTTTTTCGGCAAGGTACATGCCGGTCTCGGTGCCGGTTTCGCTGCCGCCGATGACAACGATGTTTTGTGGCAGCTGTTCTTCACGGCCGTAGACGTCAATGGCCAGCATAACGTTGTCGCCGTCCACACCGGGAATGTTGGGTTTTTCGAAGCTGGGGCCGATAGCCACGATGACTTCGTCGTAACCTTTGCCTTTCAGCATTTTGGGGGTGGCCTCTGAGTTGAGGATGACTTCAACGCCCTTTTTGTGGGTCTGTTTGATCAGCCAGTCACGGAAATCTGCCAACGCCCATTTGAAACTGGGGTAATCTGCGTGGAAAAGCTGACCTCCAAGCTTGCTTTCCTTTTCATAAAGGGTCACGCTGTGGCCTCTTTCGGCACAGGTTATGGCAGCCTTCATGCCGGCGGGACCACCGCCGATAACGGCGACCTTTTTAACCTTTTCCACAGGCTTAGTCATGTCGCCCAGTTTCTGCTCAATGCCGATTTTGGGGTTGACGGAGCAGAAAGAACGGAAAGCGTCGGATTCGTTGGGTACGTGGCACTTGTTGCAGCGGATGCAGGGGGTGATATCCTCGGCGTTGCCGGAATATATCTTGTCGCCGTACTCGCTGTCGCAGATAAAGGCTCTTGACATGCAGATTATATCCGCCTTGCCCTCTGCCAGTATCTTTTCGTTGAAATCCGGGTCTTGCAGACCGGCGGAAACGCCCACCAGCATCTTGATGCCGGCTGCGGTCAGGGATTCTTTCAGTTCGGCAGCTGCCGCCAGGTTGGGGCAGGGCACCTCTCTGCTGGAGGTGAAGCCTACAGGATGCTGAGGGTCTTTCAGACCGTGGCGGATGTGGAAAATATCCACCTTGCCCTCTGCCATTCTGGCAAGTTCAATGGTATCACGCATATTTACGCCGGGACCTTCTGCGGAAATAAGGGTTTCCAGCGGAAAATCCTTGCCGAAGGTCTGGCGCAGAGCGTCGTACAGGTCAAGGAACAGCTTTGCTCTGCCCTTGACACTGCCGCCGTACTCGTCTGTACGGTTGTTGCACTGCTCGCTCCAGAACTCGGAAGCCAGAGAGTTGTGATAAGCGTTGTGGATGGAGAACATCTCAAATCCAAACTTTTTGAGGATTTTGGCGTTGGCCACGGTGGTGTCCAGATATTCCTGGATCTGCTTTTTTGTGATGTTGTCCACGGGATGACCCATGCAGTTTTCCTGTTCCATTTCCAGCTGTTTTTCGGGATCCTGAACGTGGAACCCGTCGGGGCCGCCTCCGGGACCAATCTTGCCGTCGGTGCCGGGTTTCATGCCGGGGCCGGGCATGGGGCCTTCACGGGTGTAGGAGCCGAAAGGCATGGTTATGGCCACGGATTCATAATAGCGGACAGCGTCGATAAGCTGGCACAGATAGTTGTGGGAAACGGTTTTGGCAATGTTGACCCGGGACGTCAGGTCGTGCATCTGGAACCCCATTTTTGCGTCGTACAGAGCGATATCATCGGGATCCGCAGGGTCTCCGGGGCGACCACCCATGAAAAAGTTCAGAAACACTGCCGCAGCGCCGTTTCTGGCGCGGTTCTGCAGATGCAGAATCAGTTTTTCGGTGGGGTATTCCTCAATACCCTGGAGCATGTGAGGCATACCGGCGGTAGCCATCATGCGGTTTTTAAGCAGCACGTCGCCTACCTGCAGGGGCGACAGCAGATGCGGATATTTATTGCTCATTATATTTTCCTTCCTTTTTGTGCGGCACATCGTTTTGGAAACCATTTAATTCAAAAAAAGCATAGCACAACATTTAGAACTCTTCAAGAAGCAACTCTGTACGAATTCTAAATAATTTTCTATCGTCTTGACAACCCGGAAAAATATGGGCATAATTGGTTTATAATTAATAATTAACAATTAAGAATTAATAGACAACTTTGTGAGTTGCTTGGTTGTTATCGGTAGTTTTCACAGGCATGACTTCCGGACAAAATATTTAATTTGTTTGTTTTCAAATCAATGATTTGAAAACTCCGGAATTATTAACTATTAATTATTAATTATTACTTGTACTCTGAACAAAGAGGTTTATACTATGTCAGACATTATCATAATCGGTGCAGGTCCTGCCGGGGTATCCGCTGCGGTTTACGCCCTGCGAAGCGGAGCATCGGTGACCATCATCAAAAAAGACGGCGGCGCTCTTGAAAAGGCCGACCTTATCGAAAATTATTACGGTTTTGCCGACCCCATATCCGGCCCGGAACTGCTGGAAAACGGCATATCTCAGGCCAAAAGACTTGGCGCAGAGATCGTGGAAGCGGAAGCGGTTGGCATGGGCTTTACCGACAGGCTGCAGGTCATGACCACGGCCGGTGATTTTGAGGCTTATGCCGTGGTGCTGTCCACCGGCTCCACCAGAAACGCACCCCGGATACCGGGGCTGAAAGAGTTTGAGGGCAAAGGCGTCAGCTATTGTGCCGTGTGCGACGGTTTTTTCTGCCGGGGCAAGGATGTGGCGGTGCTGGGTTCCGGGCAGTATGCTCTCCACGAAGCTGCCGAGCTGCAGCCCATAGCAGCTTCCGTGACCCTGCTCACCAACGGCGAAACGCCGGAAGTGGATATCCCCGACTGGCTGAAGGTTGACACAAGAAAAATCACCTCCATAGAAGGCGGCATGCTCATCGAAAAGGTCAACTTTGACGACGGCGAAAGCCTGGACACTTTCCGCCTGTTTGTGGCTGTGGGTACTGCCGGAAGCGCCGATCTGGCCCGCAAAGCAGGCGCGGTCATTGACGGAACGAAGATAACCGTTGACGATGCCATGGCCACCAACGTGCCTGGTCTGTTTGCTGCGGGTGACTGCACAGGCGGTCTTGCCCAGGTGGCAAAAGCGGTTTACGAAGGTGCCGTTGCCGGCATGAGCGCCGGGAAATACGTGAGGTCAATTAATAATTAAGAATTAATAATTAATATGTGAAATATTGAAGTGTGTGAACAGAAAAAATAATGCTTTCTACAGAAATCGCTGTTAAACACGATAATCCCAATTAGTATTCAAACGGCTGATTTGAATACTCCGGAATTATTAATTATTAACTATTAATTATTAATTAAACTGAGGTAACCATGGACGAAAGAAAAGAACAGATAATTCAAACCCTGCCTTTTTGGGATAAACTCAACGAGGACGAAAAGGAACATTTGCGGAAAAATACCCGTTTTGTAAAATACAGCAAAGACTCCCATATCCACAGCTGCACCGGTACCTGCGTAGGCTTGGTGATGGTGGTTTCCGGCGGACTGCGGGCATATCTGCTCAGTGAAGAAGGCCGAGAAGTGACCCTGTTCCGGCTGGGTCAGGGTCAGATATGCATACTGGCTGCATCCTGCGTTATCAGCCAGCTGACTTTCGATGCGCACATCGTGGCAGAAAAGGATACTGAGGTACTGGTGTTCGGCGCCCACGCTTTCCTGCAGCTGAAAGAGACCAATCTCCACGTTGAATGTTTCCTGTATAAGCTGGCAACGGAGCGGTTTTCCGAGGTCATGTGGTCCATGCAGCAGCTGCTGTTCATGGGCTTCGACCGGCGGTTGGCATTGTTCCTTGTGACTGAGGCGGAAAAAACCGGTTCCCTCACCATTGAGCTTACCCACGACCAGATAGCAAGGCTTACAGGCTCCGCCAGAGAGGTGGTCACCCGTATGCTCAAACGCTTTTCCGAAGATGAGCTCATAACCCTTAAACGCGGCAAAGTGGTCATTTCGGACATGGACGGTCTGAAGCTTCTTTCAGAATAAAAATTTTTTCGAAAATTTTTCTTAATGTGACATTATCACATAACTATCAAACTTCCCGTGCTATAATGAGGCCATGATAAAGAAAACAAACGAATCGCAAACGCGACGAAAGGATGATAAACATGTCAATGGAAATTACTTCTGCCAATTTTGAATCCGAGGTTCTGAACTCCTCTGTTCCCGTACTTATCGACTTCTGGGCAGCATGGTGCGGCCCCTGCAGAATGCTGGCTCCCACCATCGACAAGATCGCCGAAGAACAGGAAGGCAAAATCAAGGTCGGCAAAATCAACGTTGACGAGCAGGCAGTGCTTGCAGCACAGTTCGGCATCGCCAGCATCCCCACCCTGATGGTGTTCAGCGGCGGCAAGGCTGTGGCCACCACCGTAGGCGTCCAGTCCAAAGAAGCCATCGAATCCATGCTTGGTCTGTAAACCAAAAGCAACAGCGGAAAGGAACATAAACAATGGATAAAAAGGCCATGTACAAACTGACTTACGGGCTGTTCGTCCTTACGGCCAAAGAGGGAGAAAAAGACAACGGCTGCATCGTAAACACCGTGTCTCAGGTAACCACTTCCCCCAACCGTGTTACCCTGGCGGTAAACAAGACCAACTACACCCACGACATGATACTTCGTACCGGTCTTTTCAATGCCAATGTTCTTTCCGTTGCAACACCTTTCGAGGTTTTCAAGCATTACGGATTCCAGTCCGGCGCAGAAGTCAACAAATTTGAAAACGACTTCCCCAGAACAGAAAGCGGACTGATTTACCTGCCCGAATATGCCAACGCATACATCTCCGGCAAGGTCATAACCGCCACCGACCTGGGCACCCACACCCTGTTCCTTGCAGACGTGGTGGATGCAAAGGTGCTGTCGGATGCGGATTCCCTGACCTACGAATATTACCAGTCCAACATCAAGCCCAAACCCGAAAAAGCCAAAAAGACGGGTTGGCGCTGCAAAATCTGCGGCTACGTCTACGAAGGCGAAGAGCTTCCTGCGGATTTCATCTGTCCCTGGTGCAAGCATGGCGCAGAAGATTTTGAAAAAATAATCGTTGAATAATCAACAAAAAATCAATATACTTAAATCACAACTCAAAACATTAAAAGGAGAATAATCATGGAACAGAAATTCTACATTTGTAACCATTGCGGCAACATCATCGCTTTTGCAAAATCCAGCGGCGTACCCGTTATGTGCTGCGGCCAGAAGATGGCTGAGCTGGTACCCGGCACCTCCGACGGCGCTTCCGAAAAGCACGTTCCCGTTATCGAAGTAAACGGCAGCGAAGTCACCGTAACCGTCGGTGAAGTGGATCATCCCATGATCCCCGAGCATTACATAGAATGGATCTCTCTGCAGACCAAGCAGGGCAACCAGAGAAAAATGCTCGATCCCAACACTCCCCCTGTTGCAAAGTTTATGCTCTGCGAGGGCGATGAAGTCGAAGCCGCTTTTGCTTACTGCAACCTCCACAGCCTGTGGAAAGCAGAAGCCTGATCATTTGAATAATTCAGAGGCTGCAAAGTTTTTTGCAGCCTCTTTTTATTTGCGGATGTATTTATTTGGTTTCCTTCCGGGCATAATAACCCCATATCACACCCGTCGGAGGATTCAAAATGACTTGTCAGGAGATAATAAATACCGCTGCCGTTACCGTTTCACCGGAAGAAAGCGTACTTTTTGCCGCAAGACTGCTCAGTCGTTACAATATCGGCGCACTGCCGGTGGTTTCGTCCTCCGGAAAGCTCCGGGGCATCATCACCGACAGAGATATCGCCCTGCGATGCGTTGCTGCCGGAAGCGACCCTGCCGAAACGCCCGTATCCCACGTCATGTCCCGGAGACTTGTGACCGTCAATGCCCAAAGTGACCTGAAAGACGCATCCCGGATGATGGCCCAGCGTCAGGTACGCCGGGTGGCTGTCACCGGCGAGGACGACAGCTTTGTGGGCATGCTTTCTTTGGGAGATCTGGCAAAAATCAAGGGATATGAAATGGAAGCGGCCTCTGCCCTGAAAGAGATAAGCTCCAATCTGCGGCGGCTGTGACACAAGAAGTTCACAAATGAACAGGTTTATTTGCCAATGTCATACAAATTGTAGCTACCATTTTTGACATATATACAGAATTTGCTCTGTTTTTATTTACAAACGGTTGATTTGCGATTATAATTGAATGAAACTAACGAATTCTGACAAAGATGGGAGAGTTTAAGATGACAGAATGGATCGATACCGATTTTTCCATCGAGGAACTGAACGGTATCCTGCCTGAAAATCTTGTTCCCGAAGGTGCCGATAACGAGACACGACTGACCATAACCGCAAAATATCTCTATTCGGAATATCTGCGTCTGCAGCGCAAGCTCAGCACCAAGGAGCAGCAGGTTCAGGAGCTTGCCATTGAAAAGCTCCTGTGGGGAGATGTTATAAACCATCTGTCTCCTGGGGCCTTTGCGGAAAAGTACGGGCTGAACATGGACGACGGAGTGTTCCTGCTGGTTTTGAGCAGGATCCCTGGAGCAGGCAGCGGCGAAAACATGGCCGCCAAATCAATACTGGACGGGTTGCTGTCTCACAGGTTCAAGCTCAGCCATTTCAACTCAAGAGGCGAGAATATTATCCTCATCTCAGCAGGAAAGAAACACAGCTGTGCAGACGCTTTTGACATAGTTTTCGATGCCTGCCGTCAGGCATGCATCAGCATAGAAGATCGCTGCCGTGCCAACCCGATCATTTGCATTTCCAACCCTGTTGACAATGCCGAATCATTGCGCACGGCTTTCCAGACCCTTATGGATATACGTGAATATGCCATGTCCTTGCCCTCCGAGACAAGGATCCTTACCATCGACGATTTCCCGAACTATGCTCCTGCGGATCCGGATTCCCACCAGTTCATGACCATGAGCGTGGAAAAGCAGTACATAAACGCAGTCATTGCCCACGAGTTTGACGTGGCGCTGCAGCTGACCAAGGACAAGATAAACTTCCTGCTGGAAGACAATATCAGCGGCAGACGTACCCTGAAGCCCTTTATCGAATCCCGTATCGAAGCCACTGTGGATCTGCTGATGGTCACCACTTCCGCGGTCAGTGTCGGAGGAAGCAGCATAGCTGACGATCTGGCAATAATCAAGGAAACCCAGGATCTGAACAGGATTATTGCCCAGGTGGAGAACATTTTCAACAAGCTCGACAGCTTTTTCAACCACAGCGACAGCGAGATAAAAGGTACTGCAGGCAAGGTCATCAGGTTTGTGGCTTCAAATTACCAGAACCCTGCCCTCAGCGTTGAGATAATTTGCGATGAGATGGGCAAAAGCCGCAGCTATCTGTCCCGGATGTTCAAGGAAAGCACCGGCATGAACCTGCTGGATTATCTGCACACCACCCGCATCAGCGAAGCCAAGCGACTGCTGACCGAAACCGGCCTTTCCGTGGCGGAAATCGGCGAAAAGGTTGGCTATTACAGCGGCTGGACATTGGCCCGGGTGTTCAAGCGCTATGAAGGCATCACCCCCAGTGCCTATCGCGATGCCTACAGACAAAGTGACGAATAAAAAATCAGCTCCGAAAAGGACAATGACAATAAGATAAGCTGTCATCTCGAACGTCAGCTCTGCTGACGGAGAGATACCCCTGTTAGGGAGGGGATTTCCCCGTTATCTGCGATAACGTTCGAAATGACAGCTTTTTTATTTAACGGCTTGCCTTTTGGCTTTTTATTCCGCTATTCTGCTTGCATATTCCAGAGCCTCGTCTATGTGAGGCAGGAAGTTTTCGCGGCCAACCATATCCACAAAACCGGCTTTTTCCATGGCAGCCATGGGCTGTTCGTTGACATGGGAGAAAACAAGGGTGATACCCTGCTTTTCGCATCTTTCGTAAAGGGATATCAGCGCGTTCATGGCAGTAGCGTCGATGGCGGGCACGCTGCGCATACGCAGAACCAGGCAGCGGGTGAAGCTCTTGACGCTTATCTGACCGATACGGTCGGTGGCACCGAAAAACAGCGGGCCGCTGATTTCGTAAATACGGACACCCAGGGGAACAGGACGCAGGTCGGCAGTATCGTCAGTCTCAGGCTCAACATACTGCCAACCCCGGACTTCGGTTTCGTCGCCCATACGCTTCATGAACAGCACGCAGGCAAGCACGATGCCAACACCGATGGCCACAACGAGGTCGAACACAACGGTCAGCACAAAGGTCAGCACCAGAACAAAAATGTCGCTTCTGGGAGCTGTCTTAATCAGGTTGACAAAAGGTCTCCACTGGCACATATTGTATGCCACCACAAACAGGATGGCGGCGATGACCGGCATGGGGATGAGGGATGCGTAAGGCATCAGCAGCAGGAGGATCAGCAGCAGCACAACCGCGTGAACCATGCCTGCAACGGGAGTTCGTCCTCCGTTTTTGATGTTGGCGGCAGTACGGGCGATGGCGCCGGTGGCGGGAATACCGCCAAACAGGGCGGAACCCAGGTTGCCTATGCCCTGAGCCACCAGCTCGGCGTTGGAGCTGTGCTTGGAGTTGGTCATACCGTCTGCCACAACACAGGACAGCAGAGACTCAATGGCCGCCAGAACCGCAATGGTAAATGCGTCAGGCAGAACAGCCCGGGCAAGGTCGTAGGAAAAGGCAGACATATGGAACGAGGGCAAACTTCCGCTGACAGTGTACAGGTCGCCGATGGTGTTGACCGGCAGGTCAAAAACCTTGACCACACCTATGCCCACCAGAACAGCAATCAGGGATCCGGGGATCTTGCCCACCTTGGGCAGCATGGGCCAGAGGATAAGGATTGCCAGAGCAAGTACACCCACGGCAATGGCCCAGGGATTGACGGTGGAGAAGTTTTCGACAAAAACTTCCACCTTTTCCACAGTCTCAATAGGGCTGACACCGGCAGGATAAGTCAGGCCGAAAAAGTCTTTCAGCTGGCCTATGAGAATAGTCACGGCGATACCTGCGGTAAAGCCGGTGGTGATGGTGTAGGGGATGTATTTGATGAGGCTGCCCAGCTTGAAAATGCCCATCAGAACAAGCAGGATGCCTGCCATGATGGTGGCCAGCACAAGGCCGTCCATTCCGTTGGTGGCAACTATGCCTGCAACTATGG
>JAZULX010000118.1:0-2563 GCA_045603325.1 Oscillospiraceae bacterium
GAAAAACGCTTCACTTGCAGTAAAGCGTTTTCTGGAATATCTTAAATACAGGTAAAATGTTAGTTGCCTGTTTTTGCTCTCCAAAATTAAATGACCTTATTGCCAAATTACTGTATTCTGAATCCTGATCCTTCAACAAACCAAAAGCCATCGTCGAAAGGGAGCCGTTTATAGGGATATGCCCAACTCCCCATGATGAATATGCCCGCGGCGTGTGATATAGGCTTTGCCTGTGATATATTTTCTTGAAAATGTTGATAAAAAGGACGATATCCTCGGATATCGTCCTTTAATATTCAATCATCACGAAGTGATACATCAACATGCCGCAGGCATATATCACATTGCGTCAGCAATATTTCACATTTCCAACGGAAATATTTCACTTTCCCGTCAGGGAAAACATCATTGGAGGTTGCGAAAATCCCTTTTCGCAACCTCCTAAAGACGATGGCGTTTGGTTTATTGGATTTATGCGCCTCTGCCGATGTAGCGGTCGTAGGCAGCCTGCTGATAGGTAAGGGCTTCTTCGATCTTCAGATCAAGGATGGTCTCCACATATGTGTCCCAACCCTCGCGGACATCAGCTTCACCAACGATGAACTTGGTGATCATTTCGCCGCAGTAGGTGGCGATGTCGCTGATGAGCAGAGTGTAGGCTTCAGACTCTTCCGCAGTCAGGGCCATGTCCATGGGCATGGTCAGAACTTCACCGTCACTGCGGTCCCATGCGGTCTGAGCTTCGATGGAAGCTTCGCTCTTCATGACGTTGTCAGCTTCGTTGAAGAGAATGCAGCCGCTCAGAGTGCCGAAACCGTAAAGCTGCTTGGCTTCGGTGTAGGTGTAGCCTTCGGGGTTGTTGGTGATGAGATCGGTGTACTGGGGTTCGCCGTTTTCGTCCAACTCGTAGGCTTCGCCTTCAAGACCGTAGGTCAGAAGGTAGTCGCATTCGGGGCTGTAAGCAAAGTCCATGCACTTGAGGAAGGTCTGCCAGTCTTTGTCCAGCAGGGTGGTGGACAGCTGGTTGCCGCCTTCGGTCAGACGGATGGAGGAAGCCAGATAATGCTTGTTGCCCAGTTCCTTAACGGGGTCGGGTACAGGCCAGATAACAGCATTGGGATCGCTCATGTTTGCCTGATAGACATCGATCATGCGGTTGTCATCCTGCCATGCGAAGCACTGGTTTTCGTAAATGATGTCGGAGATGGGAGACCAGCCGGTGTTGGTGTAATAGTCTCTGTACAGAATGCCGTCGGCATACCAGTCGGACATCATGCAGAGGTATTCATAGAAAGGCTCTTCCATGGCACCGAAGTGGACGGTGTCTTCAAAAATGTACAGAGGAATGTTCATCATGGGGCTGAGGCCGACTTCGCCTGCGATGCCGTAGCCTGCGCAGAAATAGTTGTTGCGGCCGACACCGGACTGAGAAATGCTGAAGGTAGCTTCAAGGTCATATTCTGTCTTGACAGCACGCAGAACCTTGTCCCAATCGTCAAAGGTCAGAGGAATATCCATACCTACGCCTTCCAGCCAGTCAAGACGGATCATGGGACCGTAGTCGGAGGTGTAGGGAGTGTGATAGAACTGCATCAGGCTGAACACGGCACCGCCGTCGGTATAAGCGGATGCTTCGTATTCGGGATCGGAGTGGATGAGCATGTTGTAGTTGGGCATATATTCCTCAAGATGCTCGGAGAAATCCCAAAGTACGCCGTCTTCAACAGCGGCATCGGCGCTGGGGAAGGAGCCGGAAGTGCTCATGGGCATGATGTCGTAATAAGTTTCGGCAGCGATAGCCAGATTCAGCTTTTCGGAAGCTACGCTGTTGGGAACCTCGGTTTTTTCGATTTCGATACCGACCATTTCGTACCATTCGCCGTCGTGGATGGAGGTAAGCTCGTTACGGTCAGAGGTGGTGATGAAAGCGGTGTAAACTTCGCCGGTGGTGCAGATGGGAAGTTCGTAGCTTACACGGTTTTCCATGGCAGCGTACAGACCGATGTACTCTTCTTCCTCCTCAACGGGAGCCTCCTCGGGAACTGCTTCTTCGGGAGCAGCTTCTTCAGGGGGAGCTTCTTCGGGAGCAGGTTCTTCCGGAGCTGGTGCTTCTTCAGAAGGTGCGGGTTCGGGATCTGCGGGTGCTTCGGTTTCTTTGCCGGCACAGGCGCTCAGTACACACAGCAGCATGACCATTGCCAGCAGCAGAGCCAATAATTTCTTCATTTCGGTGCCTCCTTAATTATTTTCTTTCAGCTTGACGATAAAAATATTCAGCGGTCAAACTATATGAACTAATGTTAATATAATGTGGGCAAATTGTCAATAAAAAGTGAACGAAATGAAGAAAATGTGTGCAAGTCGACAGTCAATTTTGTCACTCAGGCATCAAATAACGAACTGACATTGAAATTGATATATAGTATTATTTATAATGGTAAACAAATAATGAAAATCGGAGGAAATACAATGGACTTCAAAGACAGAAGCTGGATGCAGGCTCCGCCGCCTGTTTCCGAAGATCAGATAATTGCCGAGTACGAGGCGGACGTTGTTGTTCTCG
>JAZULX010000119.1:0-2697 GCA_045603325.1 Oscillospiraceae bacterium
GCCGCGTTGTGCGTAATTGGCGGGACATCCGGGTCAGCGAGCTGACCCACGGGGCCGTCCCCTACGGCACATCACGGGTGTCATTCCGAACAATGCGAAGCATTGGAGGAATCCCCATCTTTTAGAGTTAAGATCCTTCGCTTTGCTCAGGATCACAATGATATTGCCATGCATTATATGCGGTCACGGCACGCCGTGACCCTACGAGGTAACACGATGCGTTGTGCGTGATTGGCGGGACGTCCGGGGGCCGTCCCCTACGAAGCAATATGTTACGTTGTGCGTTGTAGGGGCTGGCGCCTCGACAGCCCGAATCGGGACATCCGGGTCAGCGAGCTGACCCACGGGGCCGTCCCCTACGAAGTAATATGTTACGTTGTGCGTTATTAATTATTAATTATTAATTATTAATTATTAATTGTTAATTGTAAACTGCCCTTTCATCTTTCCTTGAAAAAACGCTGTCTTTGTGATATCGTAAAACTGTATGAAAACAACCAAAGGAGGACCCTTATGAAAGAACGAATTGAACCAAAATACCTGCGGCTTGGCATAATGCTGTTCTGCCTTTTTGTAGCCTGCGCCGTTGTATTGGTCATCCTTTTGAACCTTTCTTCCGTCAGGGCAACCGTCGACGGTTTTCTTTCATCCATTTCTCCGCTGTTCTACGGTCTGATATTCGCCTATCTCCTCAACCCGGTGATGAAACGCTTTGAGGGCTGGACACTGCCTCTTTTCCGCAAGATGAAACGTTTCCAGTCAGCGAAAAAGGCCACTCCCGAAAAGGCTGCCAGAGCTGTGGGCATAGTATTTGCGCTGCTGATTGCGTTTCTCGTGATTTATGCGCTGTTTGCAATGATACTCCCTCAGTTGGGCGAAAGCCTCATGTCCATTGCATCCAACCTGTCCACTTATTACTCCAATTTCCAGTCCTGGGCAACCAACCTGTTTGCCGATTCACCGGAACTGACCTCTCTGGTGAATGATGTATTCAGCCGTATTTATGAAACCTTCAAGGACTGGCTGTCCAACGATTTCCTGCCGGTTTTTACCAGCCTTACCACCGGTGTTTTTGGCTTCGTGGGCGGCATTCTGGACATCATTATCGGCCTTATCGTATCTGTTTATGTCCTTGCCAGCAAGAATCTGTTTCAGGCTCAGAGCAAAAAGATGATCTATGCCATATTCAAGGTTGAACGTGCCAATGCAGTTATGGAAGTTCTGCGCTATGCCGACAAGGTGTTCGGTCAGTTCATCATCGGCAAGATAATCGACTCCGCCATAATCGGCGTGCTGTGCTTCATCTGCGTCTCTCTGCTGAAGATGCCTTTCCCGCTGCTTGTCAGCATCGTTATCGGCGTAACCAACGTCATACCTTTCTTTGGCCCGTTCCTTGGCGCAATACCCTGTACGTTTTTTATTCTTGTGGTGGATCCCGTCAAGGCTCTGTATTTCCTGATTTT
This sequence comes from Oscillospiraceae bacterium, assembly GCA_045603325.1. Lineage (GTDB taxonomy): Bacteria > Bacillota > Clostridia > Oscillospirales > Oscillospiraceae > SIG469. The sequence continues at coordinate 1,464 of JAZULX010000119.1, forward strand.
CATCCTTATCCTCCAGCAGTTTGACGGCAACATCCTCGGCCCCAAAATTCTCGGCAACGCCACCGGCGTATCCGGTTTCTGGGTGGTTATATCCATTCTGGTGTTCAGCGCCTTCTTTGGCGTTGCAGGCATGATAATCGGTGTGCCTTCCTTTGCGGTTATCTCCATGCTGGTGTCCAGAAAGGTCACTTCTTCCCTTAACAAAAAGGGAATCGACGACGAAACCGACTTTGAAAACCTGGATAATATCGACCCGGATACTTTAAAAGTTAAATTGATCCGGACCGATTCTCATTCTGACTGATTTTTTGCATTATTTTCTCAAGATTTTTGTACGCTATATGCAAAATGATGTTGAAAATTCATTATTCATCGTATATAATGATATGGTATTTGTCTAAACTGCGCAGGCTTTGCGCTTTTCCTAATACAATCAATACATTCTTTGAAGGGAAGAACCAATTATGAGCTATACCTCTAAAGACATCCGCAACGTAGCCCTGCTGGGTCACGGCGGAGACGGCAAATCTGCTCTTGCTGAGAGCATGCTGTTCCTTACCAAGGCTGTTGACCGTCTTGGCAAAGCCACCGACGGCACCACCGCTTCCGACTTTGATTCCGAGGAAATCAAGCGTCAGATATCCATCTCCGCTTCTGTCCTGCCTGTGGAATACAAGAAGGTCAAAATCAATGTTATCGACAACCCCGGCTACTTCGACTTCGAAGGCGAGATCATGCAGTCTCTCCGCGTTGTTGATTCCGGCGTTATCCTCTGCACCGCCAAGGGCGGTATCGAAGTCGGTACCGAAAAAGCCTGGAAATACCTGGCTTCCCGCGGTCTGCCCCGTTTCTTCTACATCTCCAAGCTGGACGAAGAAAACTCAGATTTCGAAGCCACCTACGAATCTCTGCGCGACAAGTTCGGCATGTCCGTTGTTCCCGTAGTTATTCCCGTAGTTGAAGGCGGCAAGGCCGTAGGCGTTGCCAACATAGTTTCCAAAAAGGCTTACATCGACGGCAAGGAAACCGCTATCCCCGATTCCATGGCCGATACCGTCGAATCCTACCTCGAACAGCTGACCGAAGCTGTTGCCGAAACCGACGAAGAACTGATGATGAAGTACTTCGAAGGCGAAGCCTTTACCGACGCCGAATACGTCAACGGTCTGAAGAACGGCGTTAAGTCCGGCTCTATCTGCCCCGTATTCTGCGGCTGCGCCATCTCCGGTCTGGG
>JAZULX010000120.1:0-3514 GCA_045603325.1 Oscillospiraceae bacterium
GGTGTTCAAAAACTTCTTGCACGATAAAGCGTGATTATTGTAATGAAAAGAGAGAGACGGATTGCCACGCCTGCTCCGCAGGCTCGCAATGACAGGGGGCTCTGTCATTCTGAGGAGCGGAGCGACGTGAGAATCCGTTACATGCCAAGATGGGGATCCCTCGTCGCCGCCCATGGCGGCTCGCTCGGGATGACAGCAAGTTAGTAATACGGATTGCCACGCCTGCTCCGCAGGCTCGCAATGACAGAGTGGGGTAGTTGTTGCGTAATAAGTTGGGGATTTCTCAGCTGCTGCGCAGCTTTCGAAATGACAGCTTAAATTTGCTCGCAATGACAGGGTGTGGTATCAAAATCCGAACCAATTTACAGCATTTCGCCAGCAGATATCCTGCACCATTGAGCCAAGGAATTCCATATCGCAGGGATACTCTCCCCTTTCCACCAGTGAGCCGAGTTTATCGCAGAGGATGCGGCGATAGTACTCGTGGCGGGTGAAGGAAGTAAAGCTGCGGGAATCGGTGAGCATGCCCACGGATGCGGAGATAAGGCCAGTTTCCATGAGCTGATCGATCTGCTCGGATATGCCACGGATATGGTCGTGGAGCCACCACGCTGCACCGTACTGAACCTTCGCACCGTTGGCTGAAAAGTTGACGGCCATGGTTGCAAGCATGGCACTGTCTGCAGGATTGAGGTTATAAAGTAAGGTTTTTGGCAGTGTATCTGATTTTTCCAGATCTCCAAGAAATGAGCTGAGCAAAAATGGATCTGTAGCTGCGCCTATGCTGTCTCCCCCGGCGTCTGCGCCAAAGGAAGCAAAGAGTTTTGGAGAATTGTTGCGTATCGGGCCAAGATGCAGCTGCATTGCAAGACCGCGCTTTTCGTAAGCGGATGCAAGGAATCTGAGCAATGCGCCCTGATAGACGGATATTTCGTCCTCGGTAAGGCTCTCCCCTGTCAGGGCTTTTGCCATTACGGGTGCGGGATCGCCCTCGGCATAGCGGAATCGGATGAAACCATGGTCGGTTACGCGGCATCCTGCTGCACTGAAAAAGTCCAGCGACTTGTTCAAAGCCTCAAGCAGACTGCTCCAGTCTGTGATTTTGCCGTAACGGTCACCCAGCTGAGAAAGGGCGGTTTTCCATGGCTGCTGGTCGATATGCAGGAATCTGTCCGGTCTGAATGACGGCAGGGTTTTGAAGGGAATGGTGCTGTCCTGCGCCAGTTTCAAGTGCCACTCAAGGTCGTCAGCAGGGTCGTCTGTGGTGCAAAGCACCTTGACCTGCATTTTGTCCAGCAAAGATACTGCGTCATAACCGTCTCCGGAGAGGATTGCGCAGGTTTTGTCCCAAATATCTTTGGCAGTATCAGCGTTCAACGGAGTGTTTATTCCAAAATACCTCTGCAGTTCAAGATGCGCCCAATGGTAGACGGGATTTCCTATGAGCCGGGGCATTATTTCCGCAAATTTGAGGAATTTTTCGTATTCGGGGGCGGTGCCGGTTATATAGTATTCATCCACGCCGCAAACTCTCATGCAGCGCCACTTGTAGTGGTCGCACTCAAGCCACAGTTGGGTAAGGTTTTCGTATCTTCTGCGCAGGAAAATATCCTTGGGAGAAAGATGATTGTGATAGTCGATTATGGGGCAGGTTTCGGCATATTCATGGAACAGTCGGCTGCCGGTTTCGGTGGTGAGGAGAAACTCCTCGTTCATAAATGCTTTCATATCAAAACTTCTCCCGGTTTATCCACAGACCCAGTGCAGGGTTGGGAATATAATATACTTCTTCGCCGTCAGGCAGAGTATTGTAGCCGTATTGGAGCTTTTCGGGATCGTAACGCTTAACAACTTCATCGTAATCAGCTGCTCCGAATCCAACGCTTTCGATTTCCTCTTTGGAGATATTTTTGACTGCGTATGTAATGCTGAATCTTCCGTCAGACGAGCCGTGTATCAGATGGGCAGCTGCGCTCATGTTGTCGCGCAGGTCCTGATTCTCCGGTTTTTCAAACTGCTCCAGAGTATTGATACGGCCCTTGTAGCCGTATTTGCGGATAAGTTTATCCACTTGCATATCTTCGCCAAAACGCTCGATACCGGGTGCGAGCACCAGCAGCTCTCCGCCGTCAGCAATGGCCATTCGGGTACGATAGACGGATTTGTTGCCCAGCCAGGTGCTTTTGAACTCGGACGGATCGAGGTAAACGATACATTTTTTGATACCCGTTTCAACAAAATCGATATTCTTTTCCTGAGCCAGTTCAATGGCAGCTTCCAGCACCTTGCGGGTATCGCCAATGAACAGTCCGTGAGTGCGGATATTGCCGCCCGGTGCGGTACAGACGGTAAGGACGAAGATGATGGGGCGTTCGCTGAGATAATGCTCCAGGCCATAGTCGAGTATCTTTCTGACAGGAGTGTGGTCCTTGCCCATCATGCGTTCCATGCCGTAGACAGCGCCAACCATATGGCTTTTGTTTATCATATCGCTGCCGCCCACGCCCACGAAGAGGTTTTTTGCGTGGTTAGCCATGCCGATGACCTCGTGAGGTACAACCTGACCCACAGAGAGGATAAGGTCATACTTTTCGTCCATCACCATTCGGTTGATTTCAACGCTGACAGCATCGTGCCACAGTCCTTCGGTGATTTCCTCAAGGTATTCCGCAGGCACTTCACCAAGACGCATAACGTCAGTTCGCCAGTTATGAGGAATGAACTTTTCAAAGGGAATGTCACCAAACATGGCTGCTGCTTCTGCTTCCGTAACAGGCACATGAGTACCCAAAGCGGGCAGAATGTCAACATTGCAGCCACGTTCCACGAGAATGTGATAGTAGATATTGGTAATAAGACCTGCGTTGGAGTGGAACCGGGTAAAATCGGGCGGTATGATGAGGACGTTGTTCAGTGTGCGTCCTTCAAGGCTTGCAAGGAGAGCGGATTCTATCTCTTCCCTGCTGAGACCTGATTCAATGGCGGAATAATAGAAGTTTTCCATACCTGTCCCCTCTTATACGCCGCTGTAAGCGGAAAAGCCGCCGTCTACGGGAATAACGATACCGGTCACAAAAGAAGATGATTTCTCATCAACAAGGAACAACAGCGCACCCAGAAGTTCATCGGGAGTGCCAAAACGTTCCATGGGGGTTGCTGCCAGTATTTTGCCAGTTCTGGCGGTGGGAGTGCCATCTTCGTTCCAAAGCAGAGCCTTGTTCTGGTCGGTGGAGAAGAATCCGGGAGCAATGGCGTTGACTCTGATGCCGACTTTGCTGAAATGGACAGCCAGCCACTGGGTAAAGTTGGAGATGGCTGCCTTGGCTCCGGAGTAGGCAGGTATCTTTGTAAGCGGAGTAAAGGCGTTCATGGAGCTGACGTTGAGTATGGTGCAGCCTTCACGGCCTATCATATCCTTGGCAAATGCCTGAGTTGGCAGCAGTGTGCCGATGAAGTTGAGGTTGAAAACGAACTCCATGTCGTTGTCACTCAGATCAAAGAAAGACTTGGTATC
>JAZULX010000121.1:0-1943 GCA_045603325.1 Oscillospiraceae bacterium
GATGAACCGACCTTCTTTTATCGACTGTTTACTTATCCCAGGCGTGTTTCCCTGCTTCCAGATCACTACGGATCTCACTGACTTTCTTGTCATCCAGCTTGTAGAACATAATAGGAATACAGGATGCAAGAGCGATGATAGCAGGAAGAATATTAACCATGAAGTTAATTCCAAGCTTGGCTGCTTCAGTTTGTTCTGCATTGGGAACATAACCCACGAAAAACAGCAGCATTACCACCGGCGCGCATATGGCGGTTGCCAGTTTCACTCCAAAGCTCAGCATAGAAGCAGCAAGACCTTCCTGACGTTTGCCAAGCTTCCAGTCACCGTACTCAATTGAATCTGCCACCATGCCATAACAGATAGCAGGAGCGCCAAAACCGAGTGACCCGATAAAGGAAACGCCGCACAGGTAGATCGGGTTACTGGTTGGGTTGAGGAACAAAGCTACAAAACCAACAGCCATGACAAGATTCATTATGATCAGATACTTTTTCTTTCCAAAAAACTTTACGCCAAGTGGAACAGACAGGGAACCAACCAGCTGGCCAACTGTCATGGCTGTGAACATGGTTGCAATATACTGAGGCCCGCCTACAACATAAATAACGTGATAGGTCAGGATTCCATAACGTCCGGTAACACAGATCGTTCCCATGACAGTGGAGAGAACCACCATCAGCAGCTGATCGTTTTTGACCAGGTCTTTCATATTCTGGAGAAAGCCTGTTTTTTCAACAGGGCCACTGTGAAGCTGATCTGTATATTTCTCTTTACAAACGGCAGCGCACAACCAGAAGGAAGGAATTATGAGGACAGACAGAATTACAGCAGCCATGAAATAGCCATGAGCATCAGCGGCCGGATTGCCGTCCGGTCCAACGGTGTTGCTGAAATGCAGCATGATGGGCATAACTACAGCTGACAAAATAATACCAATGACAGAAGCGCCAACCGTACGCGCCGTGGCAAGAATCTGGCGCACATTGGAATCAATTGCGATCACGTTCTGCAACGCCATGTAGGAGATGGAGCAGGCGGTGTAAGCCATACCTGTGCCAATATAGCAGATCAGGCATAGTAAGATTTTTGCGATGCCTGTTACCGGAAAAACGGTGAAAGTCAGAATATTGAAAATAGCCAGGAATGGCGGAGCAAACATCAGGTAGGGGCGGAACCGGCCCCAACGAGTATTCGTCCGATCCGCAATCTGTCCCATCATGGGATCGTTTATAGCGTCCCATATACGTGCGATTAATACAATAGCAGATATGGCGGAAGCACTCAGCCCTACAATATCGGTATAGAAGATATTCAGATAGCTGTTTACCATATACCAGCTCATCTGGCCGCCAACTTCCCCCATACTATAGGCAAGCGCCAGTTTTGGACTCGTCTTTTCTTTTGCAATACTGTTCATGGTTTTCCTTTCCCTTATGATCTTTGTTTAATTCCGAAATATCGGTAATGTGTATCTGTACAACACTTGAGCAGATATGTTACTGTTTCATTTCGAACCAGTCAAACTCCGCATAGTTGTCGCTTTTTTTACCGTTTCCGGAGGCATACATGCCGACCATGGTACCGACCATACCACCCACCTTCTCAGGATTAAGCCGGGTTCCATCAAACTTGCAAAACTCGGTTAAAGCTTCAACTGTTTTACCAAAACTTACAGTGAAGTCTTCCCCCTCCATATGAATTTGAAGGACGATATCGCTGCCCTCATATACTGTCTCAGCCAGTATTTGCTTATTTGTTCTGCATTGGAAACCGGGAATAAAGGTTGGCCGGTCAAAATCAGATGTCACCTCAATGACTCGAAGCAACTGCTTTCCGTTTTCTTCGGTCCGCTCCAGCCGTAACTGGTGATTCATTGCCTGAAGGACAGCTAAACCGGCATATTCGCCGTCTTCGGGCACGAAATGCATCCGGCAGGTCGC
>JAZULX010000122.1:0-3840 GCA_045603325.1 Oscillospiraceae bacterium
ACCCGGAAGTGATTCTTCACTTCCGGGTTTTGATATTCCCGTTGACGAAGAAAGGCTTTCATTATATAATTGAAAAGAAGAAAATATTTAGAAGGGGTAATATCGAATGGAAGCTAAAATTTTGAACAGCACAGAAATCTATGAAAACGGTTTGGTTATTGCCGAGGGCGAAAGCATTGCTGCGGCTGAGGGCAAAAAGCTGGTTATGACAGTCAACGGCGTTGTTACCGACCCCAAACCCGGAAAGTATGACGGCAAAGTAGTTCTTGAAATTATCGACAAAATGCCTCCCGTGGGCAAGACCCAGATGCCTTCGGATATGTTCATCCGTGGCGAAAGCCCTGTCAGCATCAGCTATGACAACGAATACCGCTGCGCTCTTGCGGTGGATGTTGATGAAGCCGGCAATACAGTGATTCTCGACAATATGTCTGCCACCAGTGCCCTTGTGGGTTCCGAATATGATGCTGCCGGTATCAAAGGCGGTTCAGTGACCTCCAGAATGGATTGTGTGAACGGTGTTTTTGTTCGTGACGGCAAATACCGCATCGAGAATATGAAATTTGATTTTGAAGGCAATGGCGGTCACGACTTCCAGTTCTACGGCGCATGTATCGCAGCCGCAGGCAACTCAGAGGTTGTTATCGACAATGTTGACATCAAAACCAAAGGCGTTATTGCCACCTCTGTTGCGGCAGGTGAATGCGCCAACGTACTTATCAAGGATACAAAAATCTACACCGAAGGCGTGGACAACTCCGACTACTGGCCCGGTGCCATGACCGAATCGCCCTGGGTACTTGGCCTTGACGGCACTGTACGTTCCTCCAACGTGGTTCATAAAGCCAGAGCTGTTTACTACAATGTAGACGGCGAATCCAACGGCTGGGGTGTTTATTCCACCGACAACACATCTCCCGGATGCCGCCATGAACTTATCAACTGCAAGGGCATTATCAAGGAAGAAGGCCCCTATGCTTCCGGCTACGGTGCATACGTCCTGTCTGCCAACAACAGCCGTTTCCTGGGCATGGAATTTGACGTACCGTCTTATCCTCTTGTCCTGGCCGGTGCATCCAACGATGTCGTCATAGGCTCCAGCAGCCTCGAAAACCTGAAAAAATATATCGGTGAAGACAGCCTGCTGGCCAAAGAAACCAACGGTTTTGCCGATATCGAAGAAAAGAAATCCGTGTTTAAGGGCGGCAAGAACGTGGCTATGTGGCACGGCGGCGGCAATGGCTGCCTGTTCGTCCTGCCCGGATCCGAGCTTATCTCCGGCAGCACCACATTCCTTGTAAAGAGCGTGTATGCCAGCATGCCCGGAGGCCCCAAATCTCCCGGTTCCCATCCCCAGATCCTTGTTGACGGAGCAAAACTTGTTCCCGGCAACGGTGTTGTGCTGCACCTGATGCAGAACGATGACCCCGGCATGGGCACTTTCGGCCACGACGGTCACTGGGCAGAGTATTATGAAGTTCCCGAAATCGTCGAAAAGGCTCAGGAAGGCTTTGATCTGACCGATCCTGAGGCAATCGGCACTGCAAAGGCCTGCTTCAAGAACATGGAAGTCAATGGCAGTATTTACAATTCCCGCTGGACCGAAGGTCAGAACCTTGCCGTTAAGTTCGAAAATGCAAAGATTACCGGAGCCATTTCCTCCGGTATCCAGAGTCATATCAACTTCAAGCCCGGCGAAAAAATCTATCCCAAGGATCGTACCGAGCTTGGAAACGTAAGCGTTCAGCCGTCTCCGGCTGTCAGCAACGGCGTAATTGTGGATCTCGACAATTCCGTCTGGAACGCTGAAGGAACCAGTTACCTGACCGCCCTTACTATCGGTGAAGGCAGCAGCATTGTTTGCTCCTCCATGACTGTAAACGGTGAAGCGGTTGAACCCAAGGCCGGAACATACAAAGGCAGTATCGTAATCGTTGGATAATGCCCTGATTCAAAAAGAAATATATATGAGAAAAGGCTTTGCCATCGGCCATATTTTTTTGTGTTCTTTAATATACTCTGGTACAAGCATACCGGAGGGAGACCAAATGAACGACAGATATAATCGGCTGATACGTTATTTGCCGGAACAACTGAAACAAGCAGCTTCGTCGGCATATACGCCGGAGCTGGAAGAACTCAGACTCAGAAGCGGACGGCCGTTGACAGCAGTATATGCAAACGGTTGTAATCAGCTTGACGCAATGGTTTCTGCCGAAGATATTGCCTATCTTGCATCTTCGGCATCCCGAGGTTCTGTATATGCAGCAGTGGACAGCCTTAAACACGGCTACATAACGGTTGATGGAGGAAATCGCATTGGTTTTTGCGGAACAGCTGTTTTGAAAAACGGAGAGGTTGCCAATTTGCGCGGTTTGTCGTCAGCGAACATGAGGCTTGCCAGAGAGATAAAAACAGCTGCGGAACCCCTGGAAAAAAACTACACCGACGGATTTGAAAGCACGATTATAATTGCACCTCCGGGAATGGGGAAAACCACGCTGCTCAGAGATCTAGTGAGAAGAATATCCGACAGCGGTGTCCGCACAGCTTTGGTGGACGAACGGGGAGAGATTGCAGCCGTGGAAAACGGAACTTCGGGTTTTGATGTGGGAATGAACACAGATGTACTTACCGGATGCCCAAAAGCTCAGGGAATGCTGATGCTGCTCAGATCCATGACTCCCCAAGTGATAGCGGTGGATGAAATAACCGCACCCGATGACGTGACGGCGGTGGAGACATGCCGCAACTGCGGCGTGGGTATTATCGCAACAGTTCATGGCCAACACGTGGGAGACATTTCGGCAAGACCGTTGTTCAAAAGCCTGCTGGATACGGGGACGTTTCGCCTTGTGGTCACCATTTCCGGAAAAGACAGGCATATAAAGGTCGAAAGGAGATACAGCTGATGCTGAAACTTATTGGAGCAATAATGATGATCGGGGCTACCACGGCCATAGGCATATCGAAAATGGAATCCATGGCGTTAAGAGTGCGCACCCTTGAAGCTTTTGTGGCTGCGTTTGACAGGATAAATGCTGAAATCAGCTTCAGCCTGACTCCGCTGCCTGAGGTGTTTTATGGGCTGGCAAGGACAATACCCAACCCTGTGGGTGAGTTTTTCTCAAGATGTGTTGCCTTGGGAGGAGACTTGACGGAAGCATCGCTGTATCCGGTGTGGAACCGCGCACTCAGAGAAGTAAAGAATCTGCTGCCTGAAGACCGGCGGATAATAGCTCAGGCGGGAAACGTTTTGGGAAAGTTTGATCCGGAAAACCAGCAGCAGAGCATGGCGGCGGTCACTGAAGGCGTAAGAAACTGCCTTGCAGCCGCGGAAGAAAAGCGAAAAAACGAAAGCAGGACCTGCGCAGCTTTGGCGGTGGCGTCAGGATTTGCTCTGGTAATTATTTTCATCTGAATCGTCATCGGGGGAGCTTATGGACATAGATCTCATTTTCAAAATTGCAGCGGTGGGCATAATCGTATCCATTCTGAATCAGGTGCTCAGCAAAACCGGCAGGGAAGAGCAGGCTACCATGACCACTTTGGCGGGTTTGATCGTGGTTCTGATGATAATTGTGGAAAAAATCAGCGAGCTGTTCACCATGGTTAAAAACCTGTTTGGGTTTTAGTTATGGATACCGTATTCAAAGCAGCGGGTTTTGCTGTTGTTGGGGCAGTACTTGCGTTGACTGTCAGAAAAAACGATCAAAGTGCAGGAATGCTGATGGCTGCTGCGGTGGCGCTGGGGTTGTTGACGGCAGCTGTATCCGCTATGGCGCCGGTATTGGCTTTTGCATCCGATTTGAGTGAACTCACGGGACTATCCAACGCGGT
>JAZULX010000123.1:0-4432 GCA_045603325.1 Oscillospiraceae bacterium
GAAGCTCTGATGCAGGGCCTTTTCGACTATGCTCGCATTCCTCTGGAAGGTCTGCCCCAGAAGGGTGAAGACGCCAACGGCTAAGCCGTTGAATGGGCTTGCGATGCTTCCGCTCCCGCTACCCTGTTCTTCTTCAAGACCGTTTCCGACCAGTACGGCAAGCAGTCCTTCTTCAAAGTCGTTTCCGGCTCCATCAACAGCGACAGCGTTCTCGTCAACGCCCGCACCGGCGACAGCGAAAAGCTGGCTCATATCTACATGATCCGCGGCAAAAAGACCACCGAAGTCAAGGACATGGCTACCGGTGATATCGGCGTAGTTTCCAAGATGGCTTCCGTCAAGACCGGCGATACCCTGTGCACCGCAGGCAGCGTTGTAACTCTCGAACCCATCAGCTATGCTGTTCCCTGCTACTCCATGGCTATCGCTCCCAAGACCAAGGGTCAGGAAGATAAGATCGCTGCAGGTCTGACCAAGATGAACGAAGAAGATCCTTCCTTCTCCGTATTCAATAACCCCGAAACCAAGCAGATGGTTCTGTCCGGTGCCGGCGACATCCAGCTTGATATCCTCTGCTCCAGACTGAAGAGCAAATTCAACGTTGAAACCGAACTCAGCCCCGCAAAGGTTGCTTACCGTGAAAAGATCCGTAAGAAGGTTCAGGTCCGCGGTCGTCACAAGAAACAGTCCGGCGGTCACGGCCAGTTCGGCGACGTCGTCATCGAATTCGAGCCCGGTGAAGTTGAAGATCTGGTATTCGAAGAGAAGATCTTCGGCGGCAGCGTTCCCAAGAACTTCTTCCCCGCTGTTGAAAAGGGTCTGCGAGAATCCATCAGCAAGGGCGTTCTGGCCGGCTATCCCGTTGTATTCCTGAAGGCCACCTTGGTTGACGGTTCCTACCATCCCGTTGACTCCTCCGAAATGGCATTCAAGACCGCTGCTCAGCTGGCTTACAAAGACGGTCTGCCCCAGGCAAGCCCCGTACTGCTCGAGCCCATCGGCGCTCTGAAGGTCACCATTCCCGACAGCTACATGGGCGACATCATGTCCGACATTTCCAAGAGAAACGGCCGTGTTCTGGGCATGAACCCCGACAACGAAGGCAACCAGATCGTTGAGGCCGAAGTCCCCATGGCTGAAATGAGCTCCTACGCCATCGACCTCCGCTCCATGACTCAGGGCCGCGGCTCCTTCACCCTCAACTTCGAGCGTTACGAAGAAGCCAACGCAACCGTTCAGGCCAAGGTCATTGCCGAAGCCAAGGCCGCCGAAGCTGAATAAGATATTTAAAAGACACCCTTCGGGGTGTCTTTTTTTGTTTAAAGAAACACTGTCATTTCGAGTGAGCTGACCCACGGGGCCGTCCCCTACGGCACATCACGGGTGTCATTCCGAACAATGCGAAGCATTGGAGGAATCCCCATCTTATAGGAGTTAAGATCCTTCTCTTTGCTCAGGATGACAATGATATTGCCATGCGTGATATGCGGTCACTGCACGCCGTGACCCTACGGAGTAATACGTCACGTCCGACGTTATTCGCGGGACGTCCACGTTCTTGGCTCTCCCTTTGGGAGAGCTGGCGGCGAAGCCGACTGAGAGGGCCCTCTCCGCTTCGCTTCGCTCAGCACCTCTCCCAGAGGGAGAGGCAAGGGACATCCGGGTCAGCAAGCTGACCCACGGGGCCGTCCCCTACGGACACAAACGTCACGTCGTGCACTATTAATTATTAATTGTTAGCTGTTACTTTTTTGCTCATTTACGTCAATTACAATTTGTGGTATTATCTATGTATCACCTAATGATTTGGAGAGGAAAGTATGAAAAGAAAGATTTTGCTTGCTTTGCTTCTTGTTGCGGCAATTTGTCTGACTGCTTTTGCCGCAGGCCCTGTCATGCGCGAAGCCTACGGCTCCGTGAACGGCAACAGCCCCAACGCAGCCATTGTTATTGACGAAGACAATGTCAGCTACGGTGAGGGATTCACCGGTGAAATGACTGTTTCCGCTAACGGTAAAATCACCTCCGGTGAAGTTTCCGGCGTAAAAATCGTCGGCTCCGGCTACGACAATGGTATCGTTATCCGCAACACCACCGGCGGAACCATCGCCATCGGCGGTCAGGAAATCAATTACGACGCCAACGGCGACTGGATAAAGGAATCCAACTCCGCCATTATCATCAACGGTCCCGCAAACGACCCTGATGTTGAAGGCAAATACGCAACTCCCATCCTCGTGGATGCCGGAGAAGGCGCTTCCCTCGTGACCGTGGACAACACCTTCATCAAAACCATCGGTTACCGCGCTCCCACCATTATCTCCATCAACAGCGACTGCTCGGTTGTTTTCCGCAACTGCTGGTTGGAAACTGAGGGCGGTGAAAAATCCTTCATGCCCAACTTCAAGCTGCTTTCCGGCTCCACCAGAACCACCTGTCTTATGAGTGAGAATACATGGTTCTATGACTCTGTTATCATTTCTAAAGACTGGGGCGCAGTTTCTCTGGATACCACCCCTTACGGCAACGTTTACATGGTCAACAGCTATGCAGAGTCCTGGGCTGCAGGCTACGGTCTGTACGCCGTCAACGGCACAACCACCCGTATGTACGGCAGTAAAATGCTGGCCAGCCAGTATGGCATGTTCCTGATGGGCAACGGCTCCGTTGTTATGGACAAGTTGAGCAACGCCACCGAGGACGCTCTCAAACACGCAAATTATGTAAACATATACGGTCCCGCTACCGAAGACGGCAATTCCATCGTTGCCGGCTCCATCAACGCCGCAGTTGTCCACGTTAACAGCGGTGTCGGTCAGACAGGGCTCAAAAATCCCGCTTCTCTTGTGGTCAAAAACTCCACCTTGTCTACCATGCCTGAAGATGTTATGTCTACCACCGGCCACGACATGACCTTTGTGGATATGGAGGATTACCTGCTGAACCCCATCAAGGATCAGGGCGCAAGCTGGTTCTATCTGCAGTATTCAAAGGGCTCCCTTGTGTTTGCCAGAAGCGCCGGTATCGACGTTACCTTTGGCGAAGGCGCTGTTCTGAAGCCTGCCAACGGTGTGCTTGTTCATTCCGCCATCGGTTACGACAGCGATGCAGGCAACATTTATAACGACAGCAGCCTGAAAATTGCCGACAAAATCTCCCACATCACTGTTAACCTCGACACCCCTGTTGTTGGCGATATTGTGCATGACGATTACCAGCGTTATCTTTACCTGAACGTCAACGCCGACTATTCCGGTGCCGTTACTTCCGGCACTATCGACACATGGAACAATCTGTGGTCGGATGCTTCTCTTGAGGCTATGCTGGAAGCCGCAGGCTACACCGCTTCCGATTTCTCTGTTGCCGCCAACGGTGACGTTATCCGCAAAAATCTTATTCGCGAAACCAAGGATTATCCTGTTATCTACGGCTCGGTTGTCAAACTGGCCGACGGTGTCAAGTGGACCGTGACAGACAACTGCTCCATGTCTTCCCTGACCATCGGTGAAGGCTCCCAGCTGGTTCTCCCCGAGGGTTTCAGCGTCTATGTTGACTGCGGCAGCGACTACAGCTATCTCAGCGGCAAAAAGCTGGACGCTCTTGAGCCAGGTGTGGAATATAAAATGGTTGTCATCGCCTGCAACACCGGTTACAGCGACGTTAAATCCACCGATTCCTATGCCGAAGCTGTTATGAAGGTAACGGAAGCCGGACTGATGAACGGTTTTGGTGACTGCTTCAAGCCCAACGAGTATCTGACCGTGGCTCAGGCTGTCAAGCTGGCTGTCATTGCAGACCAGATGACTGCCAACGGCTCCATCACTCCTCTGGCAGTAGATGCCGGCGAAATGTGGTATCAGCCTTATGTGGATTATGCTCTTGAGACCGGCATTATCTATACCACTGCTTATGATTGGAACGCAGCTGTGACAAAAGGCGATTTCAACGCCATGTTCGGCGCAGATTTTATCAGCGGCAAACATGCCAACAGATGGGAAGCTGCGGCATATCTCTGCCGGATACTCGGATTGTAAAATCAGCCTTGAATTAACCACTGGGCTGTGGTATCATGAATTATGACGAAATTATGTAATTTGAAAGGATAATCGACACAATGGATGAACTGCTGACTTTCCTGAAAACCGTCAGACCCGATATCGACTTTGCCACCGCTACCAACCTTGTTTCCGGCAACATTCTGAAATCCATCGATATCATCACCATCACCAGCGCCATCGAATCCCTCTTCGGTGTTGAGATTTCTCTGGACGATCTGAAGCCCGAGAACTATGACTCCGTTGATCAGATGAAGGCTCTTATCGAGAAGCTGAAGGCTGAGTAAGAATATGTAACAAAGCTGCTGCTTGCGCAGCAGCTTTGTTTTATAATCTGTTGTTTGTGCGTCGTCGATGTGTTACGTCGTGCATTGTAG
>JAZULX010000124.1:0-1928 GCA_045603325.1 Oscillospiraceae bacterium
GGAGTGGCTTCCAGGTTGTACAGGTCGCCGTACATTTCCTGATAGTCGGACAGACGCTCACGCATATGGTTCAGCACGTCCTTGGCAAACTGCTGGCTCTTGGGATCGGACAGGTCTTTCTTCAGCCAGCGGGCGTTGAGGCAGGCTTCGTTCATGCCCACCAGACCGATGGTGGAGAAGTGATTATCAAAGCTGCCGAGGTAACGCTTGGTGTAGGGATACAGGCCGGCTTCCAGCAGGTTGGTGACGATGTCTCTCTTGATCTTCAGGCTGCGGGCGGAAATGTCCATCATTCTGTCCAGACGCTTGTAGAAGGTCTTTTCATCGGGAGACAGGTAAGCGATGCGGGGCAGGTTCAGGGTGACAACACCGATGGAGCCGGTGCTTTCTCCGCTGCCGAAGAAACCTCCGGACTTTTTGCGCAGTTCACGCAGGTCAAGACGCAGACGGCAGCACATGGAACGAACGTCGTTGGGTTCCATATCGCTGTTGATATAGTTGGAGAAATAGGGAGTGCCGTATTTGGCGGTCATCTCAAACAGGAGCTTGTTGTTCTCGGTGGGAGACCAGTCGAAGTCCTTGGTGATGGAATAGGTGGGGATGGGATACTGGAAACCGCGGCCATTGGCATCGCCTTCGATCATAACTTCGATAAATGCCTTGTTGACCATGTCCATTTCGGCCTTGCAGTCGCCATAGGTGAAGTCCATTTCCTTGCCGCCTACGATTGCGGGCATGTTTGCCAGGTCAGCAGGAACGGTCCAGTCAAGGGTGATGTTGGAGAAGGGAGCCTGAGTACCCCAGCGGGAAGGAGTGTTCACGCCGAACACGAAGGATTCGATGCACTGCTTGACTTCTTTGTAGGTCAGGTTGTCTACCTTTACAAAGGGAGCAAGGTAAGTATCGAAGGAGGAGAATGCCTGGGCACCGGCCCATTCGTTCTGCATGATGCCAAGGAAGTTGACCATCTGGTTGCAGAGGGAGGACAGGTGACCTGCGGGCTTGGAAGTGATCTTGCCGGATACGCCGCCCAGACCTTCCTGGATGAGCTGCTTCAGGGACCAGCCTGCGCAGTAACCGGTGAGCATGGAAAGGTCGTGGATGTGGATATCGGTGTTGCGGTGAGCGTTGGCGATTTCTTCGTCGTAAACCTCGGTGAGCCAATAGTTGGCGGTGATGGCACCGGAGTTGCTGAGGATCAGACCACCGACGGAGTAGGTAACGGTGGAGTTTTCCTTGACCCGCCAGTCGTTGATCTGAACGTAGTTGTTGACGGTGTCTTTGTAGTCGAGGTAGGTATTCTTGGCGTTGCGGAGTTTTTCGCGCTGCTTACGGTAAAGGATGTATGCCTTGGCAACGTCGGCATAACCTGCCTGAACCAGAACGGATTCTACGCTGTCCTGAATATCTTCAACGGCGATCTGCTCATCTTCTATTTTGCTTTCAAAATCAGCAGTGACCTTGAGGGCAAGGAAATCTATAACATTGGGATGATACTGCTTTTCCTGAGCCTCAAATGCCTGAGTTATGGCATCGCTGATTTTGGAAATATCAAACTCAACTATTTTTCCGTCTCTCTTTAATACTCTATACATAATCTGCCTTCCTTTCTCTTTGGTATCGATTCAATATCTTTCAAAACCATAATTTGTGAAATAAATGTGTTTTTCCATTTTTAGACACAAGGTATTGTGTTCATCTTGTGATAGGGATTATAGCATAGCCTATTACTATAATCAAGGGGTTTTTGCAAATTTTTTCACTTTTAACCACAATATATTGTGTTTACATAACGATTATTTTCAAGATATTGGCACTATATATTGTGGTCAGAGCCATAAAAACCGCAAAAATCCATTGTTTTGGCAAAAAGACCGACCACAATATATTGTGGTCGGTATGTTTCCCTCTCCGTCGCCTTCGGCGAC
>JAZULX010000125.1:0-8724 GCA_045603325.1 Oscillospiraceae bacterium
CCATAACCAAAAGATTCTCTCCGGGGCAGGGCAGCAGCATTATCGCAAAGAACAGCAGCAGATTGGCAGCCGGACCTGCGAGAACGCATAAAGCCTCATGTTTCGGTTCCATGTATCCGGTGGTAATCTCGGCAAACAGGAAATCAACGGTCAGTGTGGCGCCGGACAAATAACTTCGGCTGCAAAGTTTAGCGGCAAAAAGATGCGCCAGTTCGTGAACTGACGCAGCAATCAAAAACAGAGGGAAAACGTTTTCACTGTCCAGCCACCATGCGGCAGCCATGGCCAGCAGGGCAGCGGGAGTAATGGTAACGGCGCCAAGCTTCATCAGCTTCCGGTAATGGCTGAAAAAGCCTCTGCCACAGTCTCGGCACCGCCCAGTTCGGCAAAGGCTTCACGGTAACTGCCGTCGCCCAATACGGCACTGCTCACAGCGTCTGCAGCCTCAGGAAATACTGTTTTCAAAAAGTATGCAGCACAGAACAGCACAGCGCAAATGATGAGCTTTGCCAATAGTTCCGTCATGGCGGAGTTGTCCGCCGTTGCACGCCTGCGATAGTTAGAATTATAGTTGTTCACAGCATCAGCCCCTTTTGATACAAGCCTATGATGGGGAGCGAACAACTATGACTTATGATTAATGAAAAAAATCCCAAGGACAATTATCCTTGGGATTTTGGTCGGAGTAGCGGGATTTGAACCCGCGGCCTCTTGGTCCCGAACCAAGCGCGATACCAAGCTTCGCCATACCCCGATATTCTTAGCCTATCTATTATAGTTAGCCTTTTCCTCTTTGTCAAGTCTGCAAACGCATAAGGTTTGATAGAGATTTCTCCTGGGGGAGTATCCAATAGAGGGGGCTCGCAGCCCCCTCTTTGGTCGTTTTAGGGATAGGGATTTTCAAGGGAAAGGGGAATCGAAACCCCTTTCCCTTGAATGTTCTTTGGTTACTTTCTCACATGAGAAAGTAACACGCCATAGGCATGGCAGGTTGTATTCAATAGTTCAAGCGATTCTTCTAGCTACAAATGTCACAACATCACTTTCTAATTCTGCCATACCATTTTCTCTCGGAACGTCATATTTCTGGCGTACAACAGTGTCTTTTATTGTTTCCCATTTTCCAAAGAATTGTTCAAAAAATCCCCGACATTCTGTGGTTTCAAGTTCAACTTCAAACTGCGCTGGAAGTTCGATACCGGTTTCTTTGTCGTGCTCTTTTACGCTGGTGTTCATTATCAGACAGACTATTCCATCTGGTTTAATGCCTTTGTGTATCTGTTCGAGCTTTCTGACAAAGGCTTGTTTTGAATCAACATGCTCAAGTGCAGAAATGGACATTATCAAGTCATATCTGTTTGCATCAATTATGTAGTCGTCGATGCTGGATACTATACCGATAATGGATTTTTCAACACCATATTTTTTGGCGTTTTCGTTCAACTTAACTATCGCAATTTCTAATAGGTCTACGGAGTCTATGTGGCAAGGTACGGTAGATAGAGCCTGTGCTACTGGGATACTGTTTCGTCCAATACCGCACCCCAAGTCCAACGCTCGGAAATTGTCGTATCCGTTGAAAAAAGGTAGCAGTTCCATAACTGTTTTGACAGGCTTGGCTAACCAACTGCCTTCCTTAAAAAGCTCGTGCGCTGAATAGGTTTCAATATGTGATAGTGCTTCGGCTTTTCTTATTTCAGAAATCTTATCCATTTGCCTCCATCACCCTTGCCACGTCTTTCAGATACTCCGTAATCTTCAGCTTCTGAGGGCAGCTGCTTTCGCACTTCCTGCAGCCGATGCAGTCGGACGCTTTTGAACTGGCTTTAGCCAGCGTTTCATAGATGGGCAAAATCTTCCAGTCGTCATCGGTCTTTACGGAAAGCTCGTTGTAAAGTCCAAAATACTTTGGAATGGGGATTCCTTTGGGACATCCCGCAAGGCAGTATCCGCAGCCGGTGCAGGGGATAGCGGTGTTGGCGCGGATAATGTCCGCGCACTTTTCCAACAGAATGCGTTCATCTTCCGTCAACGGCGGCAGATCCCGCATATTGTCCTCAACCTGTTCCATGGCGTTCATGCCGCTGAGAACCACGGAAACCTGCTCCAAATCGGTGGCAAACCGTATTGCCCAGGAAGCGGCGCTGTCGTCAGGCCGCACGCTTTTCATCAGAGCTTCCGCTTCTGCGGGAACAGACGCAATGCTGCCGCCCTTTACAGGCTCCATAACCACAACTTCCTTACCATGCCGGACAGCGATTTCATAACACTCTCTTGCTTTGACGGATGCGCTTTCCCAGTCAAGATAGTTTATCTGCAGCTGAACGATATCCACTTCGGGGTGTGCAGTCAGGATTTGCTCAAGAAGCTCCGGGCTGTCGTGGTAGGAAAACCCGATTTTTCTGGCTTTGCCTTCTTCTTTCAGACGGCTGATAAAACCGAACTCGTCGAAAGCTTCGGCCTTGGCATAGTTCTCCTTGTTGAGCCAGTGGAGCAGATACACGTCGAAATACTCCACACCGCATCGCATGAGCTGAAGCATGAAATAAGTCTTGCATTCCTGTTCCGAGTTTATCAAAAATCCCGGCAGCTTGTCTGCCAGTATGTAGCTGTCTCTGGGATGACGCGTGACAAGGGATTTGCGTATGGCGATCTCGCTTTGCCCGTTCAGGTAGTTGAACGCCGTGTCGAAATACTTGCCGCCCAACTCCAGATAACGATCCACCAAAGGGTTGAGCGCATCGAAATCCACAACGTTTTCTGAAATCTGGGGCAGACGCAGAAATCCAAAACCGGTCTTGTTCATGGCGGGTTACCTCATTTGTGTTTTTTAATATTTTACTATACCGCGACCATGAAAACAAGACGCTGTTATCGGTTCAGCAGGTATATCCCAAAGTTCAGATATCCTGCGAAAGTAACCCATAAAAGATAAGGGATGAACAAATCACCTGCAAGTTCCTTAATCTTGTAAAACCTGACCATTGTCACAATGATAAGCAGCCACAAAAGAACCAGCCAGATAAAGGCAAAGAGATACATTGACAGCCGGAAAAAGATGATGGACCAGAAAAAGTTTACTCCAAGCTGAACGCCGTAAACGGTCAATGCTTTTTGGATTTTGTCCGAGGATGCACCTGAGGTGAAAACCAGATAGCTGGCAATCCCCATGAGGGTGTAAAGAAGCGTCCAGACAACCGGGAACAGCCATGCCGGCGGAGACAGGGCAGGTTTGTTCAAATCCGCAAATTCGGCCATTCCATTTCTTGAGAGCAGTGCAGACAGCGCACCAACTGCCAAAGGGATGGCAATGCTTATCAGCAGTTGTTTCCATTTGATTTTCATCATAACACCTCCATGGGAACAAGCTATGATGGGATGCACCGATTTATGAGCCTGCCCACGGAACCGGAACAGACATATTTGATACTCCAGTAAATAAATAGATATACCACATCCGATTTTGGATGTGGTATCATTGTTTTAAGAAAGAAATATTGTTAGGAGAATTATAATGAATCCTTATTATCCCAATTTGCTCAGCCCCTTGAAGGTGGGAACTGTCACCCTGAAAAACCGCATAGGTCTTGCTCCCATGAACCTGCGTGAACTGAACCATACCGGCGGCCTGACCGACCGCGATATCGCTTTCTGCGAACGCTTTGCCAAAGGTGGTGTTGGCCTTATCACCATCGGAGAATCATGCGTAGGCCGTGAGACCGGTTCTTCCGAATCCTTCATGCTGCGTATCAACAATCCCGGCGCATTCAACAGCCTTTGCGACGTGGCAGACGCTGTCCACCGTTGGGGCGGCAAGGTGTCTATCGAGATGTCCCATGCCGGTGCTTTGTGTATTCCCGAAAATAACTTTGGTCATCTGCCCATGGGTCCTATTTCCTACGTTAAACCCACCGGTGTTCAGGTCGTTGAAATGACTGAGGAGCAGATGGAACAGGTTGCCGAAGAATTTGGCGACGCAGCACTGACTTTGAAAAACGCAGGCTTTGATATGTGCATGTTCCACGCCGGACACGGCTGGCTTATCCATCAGTTCCTGTCTCCCAGAACCAATAAACGTACCGACAAATACGGCGGCAGCGTTGAAAACCGTGTCCGCTTCCCCATGATGTGCCTTGACAATATCCGCAAAAAGGTAGGCAAAAACTTCCCGGTGGATATGCGTATCACCGGCGACGAAATCATCCCCGACGGCTACCATATCAACGATGCCAAGGAATTCATCCGCTATTTGGCACCATATGTGGATATGATCCAGTGCTCCACCGGCGGTATCTTCCATCCCGATGCAACTGCAAGAATGTCTCCTGTGGTTTTCTACGAAAAGGGCTGCAACGTGGACTTCGCCACCCAGATCAAAGAAGTGGTGGACATTCCTGTATCCACCGTCGGCGGTATCAACGAGCCCGACCAGATGGAAAGCATCATCAAAGAGGGAAGGGCAGATATGATCGTCATGGGCCGCGGCCTTATCTGCGAACCCGATATGCCCAACAAACTGGCTCAGAACAAGCTGGACGAGATCAACCGCTGCCTGCGGTGCAACGAATGCCATAACCGCCTGTTTGCCCAGGGTTGGTTCACCTGCACCCTGAACCCCACTGTTGGCCATGAGATAGACAACCTGCATAAGTTCAATAAGCCCGTACAGCCCAAGAACGTGGTTGTGGTTGGCGGTGGTCCCGGCGGCATGATGGCAGCTTACACAGCATGGCAGCAGGGTCACAAGGTTACACTTGTTGAGAAGAAAGAATCTCTCGGCGGCACCATCAGCTTCTCCGACCATGTGGATTTCAAAGTAGACATGGCATACTGGTGGCACCAGATGGAACGAAAGATTTCCAAAACCGATATCAAGCTTATGCTTGGCGTTGAAGCCGACAGCAAACTGATAGACAGTCTTGCTCCAGATGCACTCATCATTGCCGTGGGTGCCGACCCCGTAACACCGCCCATTCCCGGCATTGACAATCCCAAGGTTATCCTTGGTGCAAAAATGTACGACGAAGCCCATGACTTCGGCAAGAAGATCGTTGTCATCGGCGGCGGCATGGTAGGCTGCGAATCCGCAGTTGAACTGAAAGACCGTGGCTGCGACGTTACCGTGGTGGAAATGCTGCCTGTTGTTGCCAATGGCAGCGGTGTATCTCAGTCCAATTCCATCCGTGTTGGTCTTATCGGCGTCAAAACCATGGTCAACACCAGCTGCGTCCGGGTTACCGACGAAGGCGTCTGGGTAAAACCTGCCGACGGCGAGGAACAGCTGCTGGAAGCCGACAATATCATCCTTTCCGCAGGTATGCGGGCAAGAGCTTCTGTGGTGGAAGAACTGCAGAAGGCAACCGTACCCGAGATTTACAACATAGGCGACAGCGTAACTGCCAGAAAGATGGGCAACGCCATCAAGGAAGGCTATTATACTGCCATGAATCTGTAATCTTGCAATTGTATAAAGAGCGCACATGAGGGCGGTCTTATTCAACTTGTCAAAAAAGCAAAAACTGTCATTGCGAGCCATCGAAGATGGCGTGGCAATCCGTTCACACTTTTACCTTTTCCGCAGGAGAGTACGGATTCGCATGTCAACGCTTTGCGTTGACATATCGCAAAAACTACTATGTGGTTTTTGCTCGGAATGACACGGTGGGGGTTCTTTGACAGTCTCCTGAAGAGCGCACTTGCAGTGCACTCTTTTTGTTTTTGGAAATCTAATATTCTGCCTCACGAATTGGAATACTTAACACAAGTATTCATTTTCGGGAGACGTTTATGGGAAAAGAAAGCTCGTATATGAGAGGATTTGTGCCGTATGCACTGGCGGCTTTTCTGGTGGGGCTTATAGGCGGATTCGTGACCGGACTTGGACCGGCCTTTGTTAAAGATATAGGAATTGCCTACAACAACACCACCTGGACAGCTCTGGCGCTGGCGATATCCACTGCTGCCTGTGCGCCGATTCTGGGAAAGCTGGGAGATGTACTCGGACGAAAGACAACTCTGCTTCTGGGTATGGGAGTATTCATTTTTGGAAACGTACTGACTGCAATTGCGGGGTCGTTGCCATTTATGCTTGCGGCAAGGTTTATTGTGGGCGTTGGCACTGCCGCTATTGCGCCTGTTGTTATGGCATATATCGTTACGGAGTTTCCGCCCGGTGCCATGGCAAAAGGGTTTTCGCTTTATATGCTCATATCCAGTGTAGCTGTGGTGTTTGGTCCCACCCTGGGCAGCCTTATCATAAATGCTTACGGCTGGCGCACAATGATGTGGGTGTGTGCAGGCATATCCGGGCTTATTTTCCTTTTATGCCTGCTGACCCATAAAAAAAGCACGCAACAACGTAAATCTTTGGCGGGATTTGATGGTTTGGGAGCTGTTTTTATCCTGCTGTTTTTCAGCCTTGTGCTGTGCATACCGTCTTTCGGTCAAAACTTCGGATGGTCATCTGTGCCTTTCCTGACAGTGCTGGCAGCAGCCGTGGTATCCCTTTTTGGGCTGATCACGGTGGAAAAGCGTGCGGCACACCCAATACTTCAGGGAAGCTTTATTAGACGAAAGGCGTTTATATTAACGGTTGCGGCACTTTTCCTTACTCAGGGACTGATGCAGGCAAACATGACAAACATCATCGTTTTCATTAACTACACCCAGCCTGAAAATACCATCATTTCCGGTTATGCCATATCTATCATGTATCTTGGAATGTCCTTGGGGGCGGTGATAATTGGCCCGCTGGCAGACAAATGGGAACCCAAGGGCGTTCTTGCAGTCTCCTTTGTACTCACCGGCATAGGCTGCGGGCTTATGCTGCTGTTTACCGAAAAAGTATCTGTGCTGCTGTTGGCGCTGTCTTTGGGAATACTGGGGTTTGGACTTGGAGGAAACGCAACTATATTTATGAAAGTGGTGCTTTCGGGGCTTCCTGCCGAAAAAGCCGGAGCGGGTACGGGAACTTACGGATTATTTCGTGATCTGGCAGCACCCTTTGGAGTGGCGGTGTTCGTGCCTATGTTCACAAACAGCGTTACGGCCGGAATAGCTTCCGGAAAATCAGAACTCACAGCAGCTGTAAGCTCTGTCCATACTCTGGCGATTGCCGAGCTGGTGTGTGTTGCGGTGGGCATAGCCGTGGTGTTGATGCTGCCGAAGGTTCATGTAAAAGCAAAATAGCTAAAAAAGGACGGAAAATTGGGTATAAAATCGCAAAATAAATACTTGTATTTTTTCAAGTGATGATATACAATATGCCCGACAATTTAATAATGGGAGAATTTAAGTAATTTTTGTTGTAACGCCGCATAATTAAGCGGCGGAAGGAGAATAGCAATGCGAAAAAAGATCCTTGCAGTTTTCCTGGCGGTAGCTCTCCTGGCGTGTTCACTCTGCGGATGCAGTGGAGCAACGAATCAGGCCGGCACCTCCAGCGACGAAACTCTGAATTCTTCCGGAGCAGCCAGCAATTCCATAACTGTTGGTATCGCTCAGGACCTGGACGATAGTCTTGACCCGTATCAGATGACGGCAGCAGGAACTAGAGAGGTCATGTTCAACGTCTTTGAAGGGCTTGTCAAGCCCGACTCAGACGGTAACTATGTCTGTGCAGTCGCTTCCGACTATACCGTTTCGGAAGACGGACTGGTATATACTTTCACGCTTCGCGACGGTGTGGTTTTCCACAACGGCGCAGCTTGTACTGCAGACGATGTACTCTATTCCTTTGAAACCTGCGCCGCTACCTCGGTCACTTCTGCCGTGGTAACGGCGCTTTCCGGTATTACGGAAATGAAAGCCGACGGAAACCAGATAGTAATGACGCTTGAGTCTGCCAACCCTGATTTCCTCAGCTATGTTGCCAGCGCATACATAGTACCCAAAGACTATACCGACCAGGTTGCAAAGCCTGTAGGCACCGGTCCTTTCAAGTATGTATCCCGCAGCGTTCAGGAGAACATTATTCTTGAACGTCACGCCGATTATTACGGCGCAGGTGCAAAGCTCGACAAGGTGACCTACAAAATCTATGAGGACAACAACGCACTGTTCACCGCCCTCAACAGCGGCGCACTCGATCTGGTAGCCCACCTGTCCATCGACCAGGTAAACAACCTGACAAACGGTTACAACGTGCTTGAAGGCACCATGAACCTGGTTCAGGCAATTTATCTGAACCACAATGTGTCACCTTTCGACAACGAGCTGGTTCGTCAGGCTCTGTGCTACGCAGTTGACGTAGACACAATGCTGGACCTCACTGCTGAAGGCCACGGCACCAAGGTTGGTTCATCTATGTATCCCGCTTTTGGCAAGTATTTTGACCCTGCACTGGCTGAAACCTATCCCCACGACGTGGAAAAAGCCAAAGAACTGCTTGCTGAAGCCGGCTATGCAAACGGACTGGAATTCACCATTATTGTGCCCAGCAACTACCAGCCCCACGTGGACACAACTGTTGTGCTCGTAGAACAGCTGAAGGCTGTTGGCGTAACCGCCAATATCAAGCAGGTTGAATGGAACACCTGGGTCAGCGATGTTTACGGCAACCGCAACTTTGAAGCCACTGTCTGCGGTTTCGATGCCAGCACCCTGAACGCCAGTGCTATGCTGGCACGCTGGGTCAGCGACAACGGCAAAAACATGATCAACTACAACAATGCCGAGTATGACGAAGTATTCGCCGCTGCTCAGAGCGCAACCGATGAAGCCGAA
>JAZULX010000126.1:0-3295 GCA_045603325.1 Oscillospiraceae bacterium
GCCAAGGTTCCAAAACGCCACCACGCCGTAAAGCAACAGAATCGCAATCAACGGCAAAATATCCTTCCGGGTCAATTTGTGCAGCCGGAAGGAAATGGGACTTCTGTCATAGTTTTTCACCCAGTCTGCCTTGTAAGACAGGGGCTTCGCGCTCATAACAGCGTAATAATATGCGAAAAACGCAATTATAGCCACCGCCAGCAGTATGGGGAAAATAAGAGTTGGGTAGTTCAAAGCAAATTCCTCAAAAACAGCTTGTCATTTCGAAGATAACGGAGTAGGGGCGACCTGCGGTCTCCCAGTTTTCTTCGCACAACTTTCGTATATCTTTGCAGGCCGCTGTGTGCATAATTGACGGGACGCCGAGGGCGGCGTCCCCTACGAATTGCCTGCAAAAGGTAGTTTTTTAACGCACGCCTCTCCCTTTGGGAGAGGTGGTGCCGAAGGCACCGGAGAGGGCCCTCTCAGTCTTCGTTAATCTTTTCTTTGATCTTGTCAAAGAAGCTTTTGCGCTTGGCATAGCTTTCGTCACCCATGGACTCGCCCAGCTTGCGCATAAGGTCTTTCTGCTCGGAAGTCAGGTTTCTGGGAGTTTCCACCACCACGGTGACATACTGATCGCCCCGGGATTTGCTGTTGATAACGGGCATACCCTTGCCCCGGAGACGGAATACGGTGCCGGTCTGGGTTCCTTCGGGCATATTGTACTTCACCTTGCCGTCCAGAGTGGGAACTTCAAGCTCAGCGCCCAAAGCGGCCTGAACAAAGGTGACGGGGATCTCACAGTAAACGGAGCTGCCTTCACGCTCGAAGATGGCGTGAGGACGGACAGAAACCGTCACCAGCAAATCGCCGCTGGGTCCGCCGTTGGAACCGGCATTGCCCTGACCGGACAGGGAAATGGTCTGGCCATTGTCGATACCGGCGGGAATGTTGACGGAAATCTTCTTGTTTTTTCTGACCTTGCCTTTGCCTTTGCAGGTCTGGCAGGGGTTTTTGATGGTTTTGCCTTTGCCGTTGCAGCTGGGGCAGGTGGAGGACTGCTGCATAGCGCCGAAAACCGTCTGGCGGACGGTGTTTATGGTGCCGCGGCCTTTACAGTTGGAGCAGGTTTCGATATCGCTGCCCTTTTCCGCACCGCTGCCGCCGCATTCGGAACAGGTTTCGACACGAGAAACGGAAACTTCCTTCTTGCAGCCGAAAGCAGCTTCCTCAAAGCTGATAACCACACTTGTGCGGACGCTTTCACCTCTGGTGGGAGCGTTGCGCCGCTGGGAAGTGGAAGCTCCGCCGCCAAAGAAGTCGCTGAATATGGAGCCAAGGTCGCTGAAATCGGAAAATCCTCCGAATCCGCCGTAACCGCCATACGCTCCGCCTGCACCGGCTCCGTAGTTGGGGTCAACACCCGCAAAACCGAACTGGTCGTAACGTGAACGCTTGTCGCTGTCGCTGAGGACCTCGTAAGCTTCGCTGGCTTCCTTGAACCGGGCTTCCGCAGCGGCATCTCCGGGATTCAGGTCGGGATGGTTTTCCTTGGCAGCCTTTCTGTATGCTTTTTTTATTTCATCGTCGGTTGCTGTTTTGCTTACGCCCAGCACCTCGTAATAGTCTCTTTTATCTGCCATAAATCTCGTCACTCCGTGACTCGATAATTAGTAATTAATAGTAAATAATTAATATTTCAAAACTATCAACACTTAATTATCGATTGTTGTATTTATTATATTGGTCAACAGCTTTATCAGTTCAATGCAGTCACTGTTAAGACTGTTGTACAGTTTCGGGTAGATGTAATCTGTCTCGCTAAGTATGTTCAGCCAATAGGACGTTTCGGCGGCCTCTTTTAACGCTATCCTCAGTTTATGGACAAAATCGTCACGGCTTTCTGCGTACTTGGCTTCGCTTATATTCGCTCCGATGCTGGTACCGCACCGAAGAATCTGCTTTGACATTACATATTCGCCATGGGTTTCTTTAAGGTATTTGTAAAGTTTGATTATTCTGACAGCAAACCGCCTGCTCTTGTCGTCAACAATGTTCTCTTTCACTTAAATCCACCTTTGCCAGCCGATCTGAAATCAGACCGGCTGGCATAGCAAAACGTTATTATCAGTGATTATTAATTATTAATTATTAATTATTAACTAATAATTACTTATCCTCGTCAACTACTTCATAGTCGGCATCGTAGTATTCACCGCCGCCGGGAGCAGCGCCGGCATTGGGATCGGCCTGGGCGCCTTCGGGATTGACGGACTGGTACATCTTTTCGGAAACTGCATAGAAAGCCTTCTGCAGTTCTTCGGTGGCAGTCTTCATGCCTTCAACATCGTTGGCAGCGATCTTGTCTTTCAGGGTCTGCAGAGCAGCTTCAACGGGAGCCTTATCTTCTGCGGAAACCTTGTCGCCCAGCTCTTCCAGAGTCTTTTCGGTCTGGTAAACCATCTGGTCGGCGTTGTTGCGGGTGTCGGCTTCTTCCTTGCGGGCCTTGTCTTCGGCAGCGTACTGTTCAGCTTCCTTGACGGCCTTTTCAATGTCTTCCTTAGACAGGTTGGAGGAAGATGTGATGGTGATGTTCTGTTGCTTGCCGGTGCCCAGATCCTTGGCAGATACGTTTACAATACCGTTGGCGTCGATGTCGAAGGTGACTTCGATCTGAGGTACGCCCCGGCGTGCGGGAGCGATGCCGTCCAGGTGGAAGTTGCCCAGAGTCTTATTGTACTGAGCCATCTCGCGTTCGCCCTGGAGGACATGAACTTCAACGGAAGTCTGGTTGTCGGCTGCGGTGGAGAAGATCTGGCTCTTCTTGGTGGGGATGGTGGTGTTGCGCTCGATGAGCTTGGTGAACACGCCGCCCAGAGTTTCGATGCCCAGGCTCAGGGGAGTTACGTCCAGCAGCAGCAGACCCTTGACGTCGCCGCCCAGAACGCCTGCCTGAATGGCAGCGCCTACTGCAACGCATTCGTCGGGGTTGATGCCCTTGAAGGGTTCCTTGCCGGTGAACTGCTTGACAGCTTCCTGAACAGCGGGAATACGGGTGGACCCGCCGACCAGCAGAACCTTGGCCAGTTCGGAGGTGGACAGACCTGCGTCGGACATGGCCTGACGGACAGGCTTCATGGTGCGCTCTACCAGATGACCGGTCAGTTCGTTAAACTTTGCACGGGTCAGGGTCAGGTCGAGGTGACGGGGGCCGGAAGCGTCGGCAGTGATATAGGGCAGGTTGATGTTGGAAGAAGTTACGCCGGACAGCTCGATCTTGGCTTTTTCGGCAGCTTCTTTCAGACGCTGCATG